>JASBUE010000121.1 GCA_030148045.1 Candidatus Tenderia sp. | reverse complement strand
GGCCAGCGCCCAACGCTGGCCTTCGGAAAGCTCGTGAAAAGGGCGCATTGCGGTGCCCTCCACCCCCAGGCTGATGGCGCTATAAAGACCGTAGACGCTGCGCTCCATGGCACGCTCGCGATCGTGGAAATTGATGGGCGGCGGTTCGAGCTTGGCGGCGGTGGGCCCGTCGCCATACCCCTGGGCGCCGTGACAACTGACACACTTGTCGCGATAGAGCCGGGCCGCCAGTTGCAGATCCGGGACGGTACGGGGCGTGAGGCGCACCTGGTACAGCTGTGCCAGCTGCCGACCGGCGTTGCGGGCAGTCCGGGCCACCACGTTGCCATCGGCCCTGTCCTGTATCTGTTGAAACAGATTACGCGCCTGATCCAGGATGGCCTCGCGCCCCGGCTTGGGCGGCAGGGCCGGGATGGCGCTCAGCAGATGCTGGCTGAACTCGAGTTGCTCGGCGTATTCCGCCTCATTGACCACCTCGCCATCGGCCACGGTGCCCGGGTAATCCACGGCGATGTAATCGAGAGAATGGAGCACCGCCTCCACATCGTCGGCCTTGGCCGTCAGCGGCGGCAACCACAGCATGACGGCGCACAATAGAATAAAGGACGGGGCCGATGGCTGACGTCCGTTACTGAGCGATTTATGAAGGGTGAGCATGGCGCTATCGAGGTCCTAGGTGTGTTGATATATAATAAGAATCATTATCATTATCTATCCGCGTGTTTGTCAACCGGATTTTCCCACGCCGGCAGCTAGCCCGACAAACCTGCGTAAGCCGCAGATTTATATTAAAATACGCTCCCTTTAATACCGCTGGTTGCCGTATTTCATGACCCAGGACTCTCCACAACACATCATCGTCGGCATGTCCGGCGGCGTCGACTCGTCGGTCACGGCGCTGTTGCTCAAACAGCAGGGCCATGCGGTGAGCGGCCTGTTCATGAAAAATTGGGAAGACTATCCCGACGGCGAATGCCCGGCGCTGCAGGATTCCCGGGACGTAATGGCGGTGTGTGACCAGCTCGGCATTGAGATGGACGGGGTCAACTTCGCGGCGGAATACTGGGACCGGGTGTTCGCCTATTTCCTGGGGGAGTACCAGGCCGGGCGCACCCCCAACCCGGATGTGCTGTGTAACAAGGAGATCAAGTTCAAGGCCTTTCTCGACTACGCCCTGGCCCGCGACGCCGACAAGATCGCCACCGGCCACTATGCTCGGGTGGAACTGCGCGACGGCCGTTACCGCCTGCTGAAGGCGAAGGATCAAAACAAGGATCAGACCTATTTCCTCTACACTTTGGGCCAGGCGCAATTATCCACGACCCTGTTTCCGCTGGGCGATATCACCAAACCGGAGGTGCGCCGCATCGCGGCGGAGCACCATTTCGTCAACGCCAAGAAGAAGGACTCCACCGGCATCTGCTTTATCGGCGAACGCAAGTTCAAGGAATTCCTGGGCCAATACCTGCCGGCCCAGCCGGGCGAGATGCGCACCCCTGAAGGTGAGCTGATCGGCACACACGACGGCCTGATGTACTACACCCTGGGCCAGCGCCAGGGGCTGGGCATCGGCGGGCGCAAGGGCTCCAGCGGCGAACCGTGGTTTGTGGTGGGCAAGGATCTGGAACACAATGTGCTACTGGTGGCCCAGGGCGAACACCCCATGCTCTATAGTAATACCCTGGAGGCCGGCAAGCTGCACTGGACTACCGGCACCCCGCCTACGGCACCGCTGCGCTGCGCCGCCAAGACCCGCTATCGCCAACCGGACCAGCCCTGCACCCTCACCTGGCTCGAAGGCGAGCGCTGCCAGGTGGCGTTCGAGCGGCCGCAGCGGGCGGTGACGCCGGGCCAGTCGGTGGTGTTTTACCGCGGCGATGAGTGCCTGGGCGGCGGAGTAATCGAGACCACGGACAGCCGACAACAACTCAACACCAACGTGGGATAAGACGGACGGAGATGCAACACAGCTATCGTGAACAAGTCATGGCCTTCGCCGGCGTCTGGCAGGCGGTGAAACTGGTGCAACAGGTGGCGCGCAAGGGCAGCGTCGACCCAGAGCCCTTCGAGGCTTCGCTCAACACCCTGTTCGTCACCGACCCGCAGACCACCGAAGAGGTCTACGGCGCACCCGGGGACATCGTCCTCGGCCTGGAGACCATCCTCGACCAGTTCGGCGACGCCACCGATCACCGCGACATGGAGTTGACCAAATATGTCATCGCCCTGATGCACCTGGAGCGCAAGCTGGCTCGTGAACCTGCGGTAATGGAAAAACTCGGCAGCGGCATCGGGCTGGCCAAGTCACAGCTGCAGCACTTCGGCTCGGTGAGCCACGAAAACATCATCGCCAGCCTGGGTGAAACCTACTCCAACACCATCAGCACACTGGCGCCCAAGATCATCGTCCAGGGTGAACAGGGCTATCTCAGCAATGCCCACAATGCCGCCAAGGTGCGCGCCTTGCTGCTGGCCGGGATCCGCTCCACTGTACTCTGGTACCAGTGCGGCGGCCGTCGGCTTGGGCTGCTGTTCAGCCGCAAAAAGCTGTTGCACCAAACCAAACAACTCTTGAACGAAACCTACTGACACAGGAATGACCATGGACTTATCAGAACTGACCGCCATCTCCCCCATCGACGGCCGCTACGGCGGTAAGACGGCCGACCTGCGCCCCATCTTCAGCGAGTACGGCCTGATCAAACATCGCATCCTGGTGGAGCTGCGCTGGCTGCAGCTGCTGGCGGCCGAGCCGGGCGTCGCCGAAGTCCCTAGCTTAAGCGAACACGCCACTCAGCTGCTTGATGACATCATCGACAAGTTCTCGGTGGAAGACGCCCAGCGGGTCAAGAACATCGAAAAGACCACCAACCACGACGTCAAGGCGGTGGAGTATTTCCTGAAAGAAAAGATCACCGGCAACGCCGAGCTGGAGGCGGTCAGCGAGTTCATCCATTTCGCCTGCACCTCGGAAGACATCAACAATCTGGCCTACGGCCTGATGCTGCGCGCGGCACGCACCCAATCGCTACTACCCATGATGGACGACCTCATCAAGGCGGTCTCTGACCTGGCCCACAAATACGCCGAACTGCCCATGCTGTCGCGCACCCACGGCCAGCACGCCTCGCCCACCACCCTGGGCAAGGAGATGGCCAACGTCGCCTTCCGCCTCAAGCGCCAGCGCGAACAGGTGGTGATGGTGCCCATGCTGGGTAAGATCAACGGCGCGGTGGGCAACTACAACGCCCATCTGTCGGCCTATCCCGAACTGGACTGGCAGGCCGTCGCCAATAAATTCGTCACTGGTCTGGGGCTGGACTGGAATCCCTACACCACGCAGATCGAGCCGCACGATTACATCGCCGAATTCTTCGACGCGGTGGCGCGCTTCAACACCATCGTCATCGACTTCTGCCGCGACGTCTGGGGCTATATCTCGGTGGGTTACTTCAAGCAGAAGACCGTCGCCGGCGAGGTGGGCTCCTCCACCATGCCGCATAAGGTCAATCCCATCGACTTCGAAAACGCCGAGGGCAACCTGGGCCTGGCCAATGCCCTGTTCGACCATCTGGCGGCCAAACTGCCCATATCGCGCTGGCAGCGCGACCTGACCGACTCCACCGTGCTGCGCAACCTGGGCGTCGGCCTGGCCCACGGCGCCATTGCTTATCAGTCCTGCCTTAAGGGTATCTCCAAGCTGGAGGCCAACCCGGCGCGCCTGGGCGAAGACCTGGACAATGCCTGGGAGGTGCTGGCCGAACCCATCCAGACCGTCATGCGCCGCTACGGCATCGAGAAGCCCTATGAAAAACTGAAGGCGCTGACCCGCGGCAAGGGCATCGACCAGGATAGCCTCAAAACCTTCATCCAGAACCTGGAGATACCGGAAGCGGAGAAGGAACGCCTGCAGGGGCTGACCCCGGCGAGCTATATCGGCAACGCGGTGCAACAAAGCCGCAATCTGTGAATTTCGAGCAGCATGCCAAAATGTGAACCGGTTCACGGAAACCTGGCCATGGATCATCATAATTGAGCCTAAGGACGGACGTTATGGCGGCACCCCCCACATCCACCCCAACGCTCTGGCCGTCATAAGCCGTCCGGTAACACGCCCGAACTATGGAGGGAGCAGTTCGGGCTTTTTTGTATCCCCCGTCAAAGCGACTTACAATGATTGAAACCCTTGGCAAGCAAAGGAGCAGGCATGGCATTGGCGCTGGAGAGCTACATTCTGGGCGAAAGCGATGAGACCCTCCCGGTGGACAGCAGCGGCGACTGCAGCGCGGCGGTACTGGCCCTGACGCAGCAGGCGAAACGATCCTTGGATATTTTCAGCCATACCCTCGACCGCCGCATCTACAATACCCAGGCCCTCTACACGGCGGCGCTCAAACTGGCCACCTACAGCCGCTACTCCCAGATCCGCATCATCCTCAAAGACTCCACCGACGCGGTGAATGGCGGCAGCCGCCTGGTGGAGCTGAGCCACCGCCTCAGCAGCCGCGTGCTGATTCGCAAACCGCCGCTGGAATACCGCGATTTCAGCCAAGAGTTCGTCATCGCCGACGATGTGGGGCTGCTGCAGCGCAGACTCGCCTCGCGCTACGAAGGGGAACTCAGCTTCTACGAACCGCTGAAGAGCCGGCAACTGAAGAAGTTCTTCGATGAATGCTGGGAGAAGAGCGGCCCGGATCCGGACCTGCGCCGCTTGCACCTGTGATCACTGCGCTGTTCAGAATCCTTAATCTTCTCTGGGCCGTTGCACTGCTCAGCGTCTCCCTGACCAGCGTGGCGGACGATATCGTCAAGATCATCACCCTCAAACACCGCCTGGCCGCCGACCTGGTCCCGACACTGGAACCCTTTGTCGACGAGCAGGGGGTACTGACGGCCAAGGACAACAAGCTCATCATTCGTACCAGCATCCGCAATTTTGGCCAAATCAGAGAGCTGGTCGAACAATTGGACCGGCCGCTGATGCGGCTGCTGATCGAGGTCAGGCAGCCCCTGGCGGGGTCACGCGAAGCGCGTGGCATGTCGGAACAGCTCAGCCTGTCAGACAAACGCGCTGAGACAGAACTGGAAACCCAGCGCACCGCCAGCCGCGACCAGGCCGCCACCGATCAACGCATCCAGGTGCTGGAAGGGCACAGCGCGGTGATCAAGAGCGGCCAGCTGGTACCCATGGCAAAGCGCCAGCTGCGCGACAGCAGGGCCGAGACCGTGATCGAACAACAGGACGTCAGCAGTGGTTTCAGCGTCACGCCGCATCTGGCCGGGGAGGACACCGTGTTGCTCGAGATCGCCCCCTTCAGTGCCAGCCTGGACAGTAACGGCGGCGGGATCATCAACCGCCAGCAGGCCTTCACCACCGTGTCGGGCAAGCTGGGGGAATGGATCGAGATCGGCGGCACCAGCAGCCGCGAACAGGGACAGGCACGCATCTATTCGACCCACGAGCGGAGTGAACGACAGCGCCGCATGCTGATCAAAGTTACTACACTGGAATAAATCGCACTCAATGACGGCCATCCTGGAAAATCTTG
>JASBUE010000115.1 GCA_030148045.1 Candidatus Tenderia sp. | reverse complement strand
TCTGTTGCCGCTGATCACCGTGGCGGCCGGACTGCTGCCCAGCCTGCTGGGCGGCTCCATCATCGTCGAGGCGCTGTTCAGTATCGACGGCATGGGCAAGCTGGCGGTGGAGGCGGTGCAGACCCGCGACCGCGAGTTGGTGCTGTCCATCACCCTGATCGGCACTTTGCTCTCCCTGGCCGGCTATCTGCTGGCCGATCTCTGTTACGCCTTTGCCGACCCCCGCGTGAGTTATGAATGAGATGAGTGATGAGTGAGATCGCTAAACCCCGCCAACAGCGCAGCTATGCCGCCCAGGTGTTGCGTGAGGTGTTCACTAAATGGGGTGCGCGCATCGGGTTGGTATGGATCGGCCTGCTGGTGATCGTGGCGGTGTTCGCCCCGTTCCTGGCCAACAGCCATCCCTTGTTGCTGAGCGAGCAGGGCGAGATCAGCAGCCCGCTGTTGCGTTATCTTACTGCCGCGGACATGACCCTATTGATTATCTTCTTCAGCGCCGTAGCCCTCTGGTTGGTGCGGATCAGCTTCCGCGCCAAGTTCGGCATGGTGGTCTTGATCGCTATTGTCGCCGGCCTGGTTTGTAATGCCCTGGTCTCGCCGCCACAGCTGAGCATCTATGAAGAGTACCGTGAAAAACAAGCGGCTGGCGCTTATGACTGGATGATCATCGCGCCCATTCCCTATTCGGCCAAGGACTATCTGCGCGACGCCGGCGACACGGGTCTGGAAGCGCCGCTGGCGAAAGATGAACGTAGCCACTGGTTCGGCACCGACGAAAACGGCGCCGATGTGCTGAGCCGCATGATCCACGCCGCGCGCATCGCCCTGGGGATCGGCTTCGTCGCCACCGGCATCGCCATGATCATCGGCACCATAATCGGCGGCCTGATGGGCTACTTCTCCGGCATTTACGACATGATCGGCATGCGTTTGGTGGAGATCTTCGAGGCCATCCCGGTGCTGTTCCTGCTGCTCACCTTCGTCGCCTTCTTCGGCCGCAATCTCTACGTCATGATGATCATCATCGGCATCACCGGCTGGACCGGCTACGCCCGTTACGTGCGCGCCGAGTTTCTGAAACTGCGCCAGCAGGAGTTCGTCCAGTCGGCCATCGCCTGCGGCCTGCCGCTGTATTCCATCCTGTTCCGCCATATTCTGCCCAACGGTATGGCGCCCATCCTGGTGGCGGCCTCCTTCGGGGTGGCCTCCGCCATTCTCGCCGAGGCGACCCTGAGCTTCCTCGGCCTGGGCCTGGTGGACGATCCCTCCTGGGGGCAGATGCTCAACCAGGCGGTGCAGGCCGCCACCTTTAACTGGTGGATGGCGGCGTTTCCCGGCGGCGCGATTTTTCTGACCGTGTTTGCCTATAACCTGATCGGTGAGTCCATGCGCGATGCCATCGATCCCCATCTGAAAAAATCGGCCAAGTGAGCACGCTACTGAAAGTGGAGGGCTTGCAGACCTGGCTGCGCAGCGGCGACGAAATCGTGCGCGCCGTGGACGATGTCAGCTTCGAGATCAACAAGGGTGAGACCTTTTGCCTGGTGGGGGAATCGGGCAGCGGCAAGTCCATCACCGCGCTGTCGGTGATTCAGCTATTGCCGCAGGACATCAGCGAACACCCGGGCGGCCGCATTCTGTTCGATTACCGCCACAACGACGGCCGCATCGAGCAGGTGGACATGCTCAGGATCCAACCGAGCAAGGCGCGCATGATCCGCGGCGCGCGCATCGCCATGATCTTTCAGGAACCCATGACCTCGCTCAATCCGGTCTTCACCATCGGCGACCAGATCATCGAAGCGCTGCAACTGCACAACCCGGACATGAGCGAGGGCGAGGCGCGCCAGCGTGCCATCGCCGCGCTGGAACAGGTCAAGATCCCCAACGCCGCCGAGCGCATCGACGAGTATCCCCATCGCCTCTCCGGCGGCCAGCGCCAGCGCGTCATGATCGCCATGGCCATGGCCTGCGAGCCCGACCTGCTCATCGCCGACGAACCGACCACCGCCCTGGACGTGACGGTGCAGGCCGAGATCCTGCGTCTGATGAAAGAGCTGCAAGCGCGCCGCGGCACCGCCATCCTGTTCATCACCCATGACTTCGGCGTGGTATCGCAGATGGCGGATAGGCTGGCGGTGATGCAGCTGGGCAAGATTGTCGAGGCCGGTCCCTTGAAGCGGATGATCAACCAGCCGCAGCACGCATACACTAAAAAGCTGCTGGCGGCCCTGCCGGAGAATCTGCCGCGCGAGATCATTACCCACGATTCCGAACACAGCAAATCGGTTAAACCGCTATTGGATTTGCAGGGGGTGCAGGTCTACTTTCCCATCAAGAAGGGTGTGCTGCGCCACACCGTCGATCACGTCAAGGCGGTGGACGGCATTGATCTGAAAATACCCAAAGGTCAGATCCTGGCCCTGGTGGGGGAGTCGGGTTGCGGCAAGAGCACCCTGGGTCGGGCGATCTTGCGCTTGAACGATCCCACCGCCGGCAAGGTGTACTTCGACGGCAAGGACATCACCGCCCTGCCGCATAAACAGCTGCAACCCCTGCGGCGTGAGATGCAGATCATCTTTCAGGACCCCATGTCCTCGCTCAATCCGCGTCTCACCATCGCCGCCACCTTGACCGAGCCCATGAAGGTGCACGGCATCGGCGAGTCGAAAGAGGAACGCCTGGAACTGGCCAAACGGATCCTGGAGCGGGTGCAGCTCAAGGGCGATTATGTCTGGCGTTTTCCCCATGAATTTTCCGGCGGCCAGCGCCAGCGGATTGGTATCGCCCGCGCCCTGGCCTTGAATCCAAGATTCATCGTTTGCGACGAGGTGACCAGCGCCCTGGATGTGTCGGTGCAGGCCGAGATCCTGCAAATGCTGCTGGAGCTGCGTCAGGAACGTGATCTGACTTTATTGTTCATCACCCACAACATCGGCGTGGTGGAATACGTCAGCGACGAGATGGCGGTGATGAACGACGGCCGCATTGTGGAGCAGGGGCCCACCGACCGCGTCAGCCGCGCGCCCCAGCACGAGTACACCAAAAAGCTCCTGGACGCTGTGCCGCGGGTCGAGTTCGAGCATTGATGTCCGACGCGCTGCTCAGCATCCGCGATCTACAGACCTGGTTTCAGGCCGGCGACCAGGCCGCCCGGGTCGTGAACGGCGTCAGTTTTGATATCAAACGCGGCGAGACCTTCGCCCTGCTGGGCGAGTCGGGTTGCGGCAAGTCCATGACCTCCCTGTCCATCATGCGCCTGGTGCCGCCGCCGGGACAGATCGTCGGCGGCGAGATCCTGCTCGACGGTAAAGAGCTGCTCACATTGCCCGAGGCGGCCATGCGCAATCTGCGCGGCAACCGCATCGCCATGATCTTTCAGGAGCCCATGAGCTCGCTCAATCCGGTGCTCACCGTCGGGCTCCAGATCGGCGAGGTGTTATGGCGGCATAAAAAGATAAAAGGCGCGGCGGCGCGCAGGCGCGCCATTGAGTTGCTGGCGGCGGTGGGGATTCCGGCACCCGACAGCCGCATCGACGCGTACCCGCATCAACTCTCCGGCGGCATGAAACAGCGCGTCATGATCGCCATGGCCCTGGCCGGCGAGCCGGACCTGTTGATCGCCGACGAGCCGACGACGGCGCTGGATGTCACCATCCAGGCCCAGGTGCTGCAATTATTGCGCGAGCTGCAACAACAGACCGGCATGGCCATCCTGCTCATCACCCATGACCTGGGCGTTGTGGCCGAGACCGCCGACCGGGTGGCGGTGATGTACGCCGGGCATATCGTCGAGCAGGCCGACCGCCGGACGTTTTTTAATCATCCGCAACATCCCTACAGCCTCAAGCTGTTCGACTCTTTGCCCGAACTGCAAAAACGGGATCGGCAACTGGAGGTGATCAGGGGCATGGTGCCGCCCTTGACGCAGGTCTTCACCGCTTGTCGTTTTACCGGCCGCTGCGATTTCGCCTGGGAGCTGTGCCGTGACCGGGCACCGGCCTGGCTGGAAACAGACGCGGGTCATCACGTGCGCTGTCACCGCTGCGACCCCGAGCTGTTGCGGCAATGGCCGCCACAGGCGGCCGCCGCCCCGGCCGGGTTCAAGCCCGAAGCGAAGCTTGAATCGGCTCAAGCCTTGTTGCAGGTGGCGGGGCTCAAGGTCCACTTTCCCGTGCGCAAGGGGCTGTTCAAACGCGGCGGCGGTTATGTCTACGCCGTGGACGGGATTGATCTCACTGTCGATCAGGGCCGGACCCTGGCCCTGGTGGGGGAGTCGGGCTGTGGCAAGACCACGGCGGGCAAGGCCATCCTGCAACTGCTGCGTCCCACCTCGGGACAGGTGATGTTCGAAGGCGAGGACCTGACCTGTCTCAGCGGCGAACGGCTGCGCCGCAAGCGCCGCGACATGCAGTTCATCTTTCAGGACCCGTTTTCCTCCATGAACCCGCGCATGAGCATTGGCGCCATTGTCGAAGAAGGCTTGCTGGCCCAGGGCGTCGGTGGCGACAAGCAGCAGCGCCGGGTGCGTGTGGATACCTTGCTTGAACAGGTTGGCTTGTCAGCGAGTATGCGCAATCGCTATCCCCACGAGTTCTCCGGCGGCCAGCGCCAGCGTATTTGTATCGCCCGCGCCCTGGCGCTGGATCCCAAGCTGATTGTCTGCGACGAACCCACCAGCGCGCTCGATGTCTCGGTGCAGGCCCAGATCCTCAACCTGATGCAGGAACTGCAGGCCCGGTTCGGGATTTCATATTTATTCATTACCCACAATATCTCGGTGGTGTCCTACCTGGCCGACGAAGTGGCGGTGATGTATCTGGGCCGCATCGTCGAGCGCGGCACGGTGACGGAGATATTGCAGACGCCGCGGCATCCCTATACCCAGGCCTTGCTGGCGGCAGTGCCAACCATTGATTCAAACACTAAACGGAAAATGTTGCGCGTCGCAGGAGACCTGCCATCGCCCCTGGCGCCGCCGGCCGGGTGTCACTTTCATCCCCGCTGCCCCCACGCCATGGCACGGTGCCGGCAGGCCTATCCCGAGGCGGTGGTGACCAGTCCCAGCCATTCGGCGCATTGTTATCTGCTGTATTCCGAGTAATCCACTGCGTGTTCGTCCGTCGAGGTGCTGCAGGTTTGCGGTTGCCCGCCACCGGCAGCGTAGGTATTAACCCGGCAATGTTTATTGCCGGGTTAATAACATCAAACCAAAAAGTTAGGGCAGTCATGATCAATACAACTCGTCACGACGCTGGCTATTCCCAGGCTGCTCGCGCTAGATCCATGGCGGGTTCGCAGAAAATCAATCGGCAGCTTCACCGGCAAATGAATACCTGCCGCCACATTTTAAGTGGTGATGCAGGCGCGTTGATGAAAGCCATCCTATTCCAATATCGGTTAACGACACTTAACAGCCAATCGAAAGAATTCTAAGTAATGGCGGGACTAACTGAAGTAGACATTTGCACGGATCACACGCTGTAGAGCGATTTATGGTATTTGTGTGGTCGGTTCGAGGCTTGGATGGGCCAGCGCTTGCCGCTAACAGCCATTCATAAAGGGCTTGGTAAACAACATATTATCCGGGTTGTGGACATTTAGAGAACAACTTCCCTTGGCGGTGATGCCGAAAAGTTGTCATTCGAACTCACTTGATGATTTAGTGATTTAATTTTATTGTAGGTTTTAGTGGTGATCACTGCGCCTAAGGCTTAAACGGTGTCCATTTCAAGTTATCATGTGGTGACTGAAATGAGTTAACCCCAGAAGTTGTTTTCATGGTAGTGTAGTCAGCGCACATCAAATCAACCAATCTAGGCATTTCCCTTGCCGGATAACAGAATATCCCGTGGTCCCTCAGGACGGACCGCTTCCTCGATATTCAGTACTTTGTAATAACGTTGTCAGGACATCAGTGATCAAATTCAGTCGAATCTGAATCGCAATGCTTGGCCTGCAAATTCCCCATCATTCAGATAGGAGCTAACACCATGAGCAAAGGACAAAAAGGAAATAAAGAGGAAAAAAAGAAACCAGCCATGACGCCAAAAGAAAAAAAGGCGGCAAAGAAAGATAAGAAAGAGTCCCATGGTTTATTCGATAAAGATTAAGCAGTCCTAACCGGAGCCACTGAATCGCCCCGGGTTTCGCGGAGGCTGTTTGGTTTAAGTTAAGCAGCTACCGCTGTTTGACGGTTAAGTTGCATGTAGTAGTTTGCCTCAGCTTCTGCCGGAGGGATATAGCCCAAGGATTCCAGTAGCCGGTGGTGGTTAAACCAGGAAACCCATTCCAGGGTGGCCAGCTCCACAGATTCACGTGTTTTCCATGGCCCCCGACGATGGATCAGTTCGGCCTTGTACAGTCCGTTGATTGTCTCGGCCAAGGCGTTATCGTAGCTGTCGCCCTTGCTGCCGACCGAGGGCTCGATACCGGCCTCGGCCAGCCGCTCGGTGTAGCGGATCGAGACGTATTGCGAGCCCCGGTCGCTGTGATGGATCAGGGCATCCTCTGAACCAGGTTGCCGGTCGTATAGCGCCTGCTCCAGCGCATCGAGCACGAAGTCCGTGGCCATGGTGCTGCTGACCCGCCAGCCGACGATGCGCCGGGCGAAGACATCAATGACGAAGGCCACGTACAGCCAGCCCTGCCAGGTCGACACATACGTGAAGTCCGACACCCAAAGCTGGTTCGGGCGCTCGGCCTTGAACACCCGGTTGACCCGATCCAGCGGGCACGGCGCTGAAGTGTCCGGCACGGTGGTTCGCACGGATTTACCGCGACGCGCGCCCTGCAAGCCTAAGAGCTTCATCAGACGCTCGACTGTGCAGCGAGCCACCGCAATATCCTCGCGGTTCATCTGCCGCCAGACCTTGTCGGCACCGTAGACCTGCAGGTTGGCTTCCCAGACACGTTCAATGTGTGGCATCAACCGTTCATCGCGCTTGGCCCGGGCACTGCGCAGCTCAGGGTTGCGCTGCCGGGCCGCATGGCGCCGGTAAGCCGACGGGGCGACCTGCAACACCTTGCAGATCGGCTCGACCCCGTAGGTATCCCGGTGCTGGTCGATGTAGGCATTCAGGACTTCAGTTTGCGGTCGAGCTCCGCTTGGGCGAAAAAAGCACTGGCCGTGCGCAGGATGTCGTTTGCACGCCGTAGCTCTTTGACCTCGCGTTCCAGCTCCTTGATGCGCTGCATCTCGGCCGTGGTCGCTCCCGGACGCGCCCCGGCATCAATCTCTGCACGCTTGACCCACTCCAGCAGCGTCTGCGGCACACAACCGATCTTCGGGGCAATCGACTCTACGGCCGCCCACAGCGAGGGATAATCTGTGCGGTGTTCCT
>JASBUE010000108.1 GCA_030148045.1 Candidatus Tenderia sp. | reverse complement strand
GTCTGTTAAAAGTTGAAAACCTCAACACCTATTATGCTGACTCACACGTCTTGAATGACGTCTCCCTGCGGGTCGAAGAACATGAGGTGGTGGCGCTGTTGGGCCGTAATGGCGCCGGTAAAAGCACGACGCTCAAATCCTTCATGGGGGCCGTCAAACCGCGTGAAGGCAGCATCACGTTCGAAGGCAAGGAAATACAGGGACTCCCCCCTTACGAGATCGCCCAGTTGGGCATCCAGCTTGTGCCCGAAGAACGGCGCGTGTTCGGTAGCCTCAATGTAGAGGAAAACCTCCAACTCGCCGCCATGAGTGCGCCGAACGCATGGTCATTGGAACGGATTTACGAGTATTTTCCCCGCCTCCAGGAGCGTCGCCGCAGTCGCGGTACGGACCTGTCGGGTGGTGAACAGCAGATGCTGGCCATTGCCCGTGCCCTTATTCGTGATGCCCGGCTGATACTGCTCGATGAGCCCTTCGAGGGTCTGGCCCCCATTATCGTTCAGGACCTGCTTCGGGTGGCAAAACAACTGGCAGAAGAAGGCCGTACGATCATCATTGTCGAGCAGAATGTGGCCGCTGCGCTGTCCATCGCCCAGCGCTGCTATATCATCAACAACGGTCATATCGTCTACGAAGGCACGCCTGCTGATTTGCAGGCACAACCGGAGATCATGCACGAATACCTGGGTGTGTAAGCCTGCCAGGTTTGACCGACGTGTTTACTGTTTGGTCCGTTAAGTACGGCGTACTGCCACCTTCTCATTGGGGGGTGCAGTACGCCGTTTGCGTGTCGACCATCAGACTGTCCGGTCATGACAGCTTGCCCATCTCGGAAATATCGCCTGCGACAGATTCCGACCCGACATGTCTCAACACTCGGTGATGCTGACCGCCAGACCGCCGAGCGATGTTTCCTTGTATTTCTCCGACATCTCCAGTCCGGTCTGTTTCATGGCGGCGATACAGCTGTCCAGCGGCATAATATGTTGCCCACTCCCCCGCAAGGCCAGTGACGCAGCCGTATGCGCCTTGATCGCGCCAAAACCGTTGCGTTCGATACACGGTACCTGCACCAGGCCCTTGACCGGATCACAGGTCATGCCCAGGTGATGTTCTAGCGCGATCTCCGCGGCATTTTCGATTTGCTCCACACTGCCACCACGCACGGCGCACAGCCCGGCCGCCGCCATTGCCGCAGCAGACCCTACTTCACCCTGGCACCCCACCTCAGCGCCGGATATCGAGCTATTGTGTTTGATGAGCCCACCGATGGCCGCGGCAGTGAGCAAAAAATCCCGCACCTGTGTCTCGGTGCCCCCATCATGCATGACAAAATGATACAACACCGCGGGGATGACTCCGGCCGCCCCATTGGTAGGTGCCGTCACGACCATGCGACCTGCGGCATTCTCCTCATTGACCGCCATGGCATAGGCACAGAGCCAATCGTTGAGACTGGCCTGTGCCGGTGCCGCCTGAAGTTGTTGATAGAGGTTACGTGCACGCCGTGGCACGTTCAGACCGCCCGGCAGCGTTCCCTCGGCCTGCAGGCCGGCCTCCAGACAAGTCCGCATCGCCTGCCAGATGGCATCCAGCCCCGCATCCAGCTCGGCCTCCGAACGATAAGAGCGTTCATTTAGTCGTTTCATGGCCGCAATGCTCAGGCCGTTGGCGTCAGCCATCACCAGCATCGAACGTGCAGAGTCGAAACCGTACGGACAGTCCTTGATGGTTTCAAATTTAAGGGGCGCAACCAACTGATGAATATCCGAGCGCGTGGTGATAAAACCACCGCCGATGGAAAAGTAGGTTTCGCTCAAAACAATCTCCTGCGTCTTTGCCCTTAGGACGAAGATCATGCCGTTCGGGTGTTCTGGCAGTGGTTCGCCCAGATCGAATACGATGTCATCCGCCGAACTGAAACTGACACTACAGCTCGTTCCAAGATCAAGCGTCGTGCGGCGCTTCAGGCGCTCAACCAGCGCATCGACATCCTGACCGGCCAGAGACTCAGGTGAATAGCCATGCAGTCCCAGCGTAACCGCGCGATCGGTGGCATGGCCCTTGCCAGTAAAGGCCAGCGATCCACGCAAGGTGCAGTGTATTCGCCCCGCTTCACAGGACGGGTTTGCTGCCAGATACTGCC
>JASBUE010000107.1 GCA_030148045.1 Candidatus Tenderia sp. | reverse complement strand
GCGGCCGAACCCCGTGGTCAGCGCTCTCTGGCTCGTCGTCACCCTATTCGCACTCGCAGGGCTCTTCGTCATCCTCGACGCTCAGTTTCTGGCCGTGCTCCAGGTCATGGTCTACGCCGGCGCGATCATGGTGTTGTTCCTGTTCCTCATGATGGTGATGAACCTGCGCCCCGCACGCGGCCGTCCCTTGCCCCTGCCGGCCGGCTGGCAGGGGCCGGCATTGTTGGCGCTGCTGCTGTGGCTGGAGATTTTTCTGTTGCTCGGCAGGGCGCCAGCGGAAGGGACAGGCAGTGCAATGGTCATCGGACCCAAGGCGGTGGGAGCCGCCTTGTTCGGCCCCTACCTGGTGGTGGTCGAGGCCGCCGCTATCCTGTTGCTGGCGGCGCTGGTGGCTGCCCTCTATCTCAGTCGCAGGGGACGAGCGTGATCCCGCTCAGCCATAGCCTTGTCATCGCTGCGCTGCTGTTCACGCTGGGACTCGCGCTGGTGTTACTGCGGCGTGAACTGCTGTTCATATTGATGGGGCTGGAGGTGATGTTCAACGGCGTCGCCCTGACGGCGGTGGCAGCGGGCCGGCACTGGGGCAATGCCGACGGTCAGGTGTTGACCATCTTGCTGATGGCGGTCACCGCCGCCGAACTGGTGGTGGCATTGATCCTGGTGTGGCTGGCCTATGAGCACTTCAAGGCGGTGCGGGTGGATGAGCTCACCCGGCTCAGGGACGCTGCCGAGGAGGATGCACCGTGAGCCAGTGGCTGTGGCTGATTCCTGGGTCACCGTTGCTGGGCGCGCTGATCATCGCGCTGCTGGGCGGCCGGATACGGCGGCAACACGTCGCGCTGCTGGCCAGTTGCGCCGCGGCAGGAGCCTTTCTGGCCGTGCTCCTGGCATGGCTGGCCGGCGCGGCCAGCCAACCCTTGCAGCAAACCCTCTATACCTGGGTGGCGGTGGGCGACTGGCGGCCGACGATCGGTTTCAGCCTCGACCGCCTGGCCCTGGTGATGGTGAGCGTGGTCAGCGGCGTGGGACTGTTGGTCCACCTCTACTCGGTGGCCTTCATGGCCGGGGAGAGTGATCAGCGCCGTTACTATTTTTTTCTCAACCTGTTTCTGGCCGGCATGCTGATCCTGGTGCTGGCCGACAATCTGCTGCTCCTCTATCTGGGCTGGGAACTGGTCGGGCTGTGCTCCTATGCCTTGATCGGTTTCTGGTATCGGGATCCGCTGCGGGCCGCCGCCGGACGCAAGGCCTTTACCGTCACCCGGGTCGGCGACACGGCGCTGGCGCTCGGCATCTTCATGCTGTTCAGCCAATTCCATGAACTGTCGTTGTCCGCCCTGTTCACCAGCGCCACCCTGCAGTGTGAACAGGGCTCGACGTTGGCCACCCTGACTGCCCTGCTGATCCTGGCCGGTGCCGTGGGCAAGTCGGCGCAGTTGCCCTTACAGGTCTGGCTGCCGGACGCCATGGCCGGACCGAGCCCGGTCTCCGCCCTGATCCACGCCGCCACCATGGTCACCGCCGGGGTCTATCTGATCGCCCGCACCCACCCCCTGTTCGAGCTGGCGCCCCAGGTGCTGTGGCTGGTGGCCGCCATCGGTGCGCTGACTATAGTGTACGGCGCCAGCGTCGCCCTGGCGCAATCCGACCTCAAGCGGGTGCTGGCCTACTCCACCATCAGCCAGATCGGTTATATGTTCCTGGCCCTGGGCAGCGGCGCCTACGCCCTGGCGCTGTTCCACCTCACCACTCATGCCTTCTTCAAGGCCTTGCTATTTTTGTCCGCGGGGGCGGTGATCCGCGCCGGCGGCGATGAACACGATGTCCACCGACTGGGCGAACGCGGTGGCCATCCGCCCCTGGCCCGCTGGACCTTCCTCATCGGCGCCGCATCATTGGCCGCAGTGCCAGTGATCGCTGCCGGCTTTTACAGCAAGGACGCCATCCTCACCGCTGCCTGGGCGGCGCCGGCGGGGCCGATGTTGTGGGCCTTTGCCGCGGTTGGCGCCCTGCTGACCGCGATCTATATCTTCCGCACCCATCTGCTGGTGTTCCACGGCGCAGGGCCCAGAACCCCGACCACCTCACTGCCCCGTTACATGGCGTTTCCGCTGCTCATACTGGCCGTCCTCAGTCTCGTTGCCGGCTTTATCGAGTTGCCGGAAGGCTGGCCAGGCCCCCACCTCTGGAGCGCATGGCTGGAAGCTGAGCTCGGCCTGGCGAACCTCCCCCCGCTGGCCGTTGCCCATGGCCTCCAGATCGTCGGCGCCCTGCTCCCCTTGGCGGGCATTGCGCTGGCACTTGTTCTCGTTCGCCGGGAACGGACAGGCCAGCCGTTGCCGCTGATGACATTCCTGCGCAGCGGCTGGGGGTTTGATGCCTTCTACCGTGCCACCCTGGTGAGACCCTACCAGGCCCTGGCACAAACGCTGGGGCGTGTCGTTGAGGCGATGCTCATCGAGGGTGGCTTGAGAGGGCTGGCCGGCGGCTTCCTGGCCCTTGCCATCATTTGCCGCAAGGGTGTGGAACTCGGCACCCTGGAACGCGGCATCAACGGTTTGGTGGCGGGGCTGCGCTTTGGTCATACGCTGCTCAGCGCCAGTCAGAACGGCCTGCTGAGCCGCTATGCCCTGATGGTGAGCACGGGGGCCTTGTTCCTGTTGGGTTATTGGTTATGGTGAGGACGATGCGATGCCGTGGTTAAGCGTACTGATATTCCTGCCCCTGCTCGGAGGCCTCTCGATCTGGCTGACAGCACAGGGCAGGGCAGCCTATGCACGCTGGTTCGCACTCGCCGTCGCCACCCTGGAGCTGCTGATTGTCATCGGCCTGTGGTGGGGAGCGGGCCCGACCGAGAGCGGTTACTTTTATACGGAACGCGCATCCTGGATCCCCAGCGTCGGCATCCAGTACCTATTGGCCATGGACGGCATCAGCCTGCTGCTGGTGCTGTTGACCGCATTGCTCGTGCCGGTCGCGGTGCTGGTCTCGTGGAACGCCGTGCGCCGCAATTGGCCCGCCTTCGCTTGCCTGCTGCTTGCCAGCCAGGCTGGCATCATGGGGGTATTCCTGGCGCTGGACCTGGTGTTGTTCTATGTGTTCTGGGAACTGATGCTGGTACCGATGTATTTCCTCATTGGGCTATGGGGGCATCAGCGCCGGCTCTACGCCGCCTACAAGTTTTTCCTCTTTACGGTGACCGGCTCGCTGTTGATGCTGGTGGCGATCCTGGGGTTGTACTTCACCCACGGCGAACAGACCGGCAGCTACACCTTCGACTACTTCGAACTGATGCACACCCACCTGCCCGGCACCACCGGGATGTGGTTGATGTTGGGGTTTTTCGTGGCCTTCGCCGTCAAGATCCCGCTGTTTCCCGTGCACAGCTGGCTGCCGGATGCCCACACCGAGGCCCCGACGGCGGGCAGTATCCTGCTCGCCGGCCTGTTATTGAAAACCGGCGCCTACGGCTTGATACGGTTCTGCCTGCCGCTATTTCCCGACGCCTCCGCCGTGTTTGCCCCGCTGGGCATGGCGTTGGGGGTGATCGGTATCCTGTACGGCGCCTTGCTGGCCTTGGTGCAGGAGGACATGAAGCGCCTCATCGCTTACTCCTCTATCAGCCACCTCGGCTTCGTGGTGCTCGGCATCTATGCCTGGAATCAGCAGGGCTTGAGCGGCGCCGTGATCCTGATGCTGGCCCACGGGGTGACGACCGGGGCGATGTTCGCCTTGGTCGGCATGCTGGAGGAACGTTCCGGGACACGTTTGATGAGCAATCTCGGCGGGCTGTTAGCGCCGCTGCCACGCCTCGGCGCACTGCTGTTACTTTTCACCCTCTCGGCCATGGGTATGCCGGGGCTGGCCAACTTTGCCGGCGAGTTCCTGGTCCTGGCCGGCGTGTTCCAGGTCTCGGCGGGGCTGGCCGTGGAGGGTGCCCTGGGTATCATTGCCGGGGTGATTTACCTGCTATGGATGTACCAGCGCGCCATGCTCGGGGAAATACATGGCGAACAGGTATGGACCGATCTCGACCGCCGCGAGACACTGGCGCTGGCATTGTTGGCCATCGCCGTGTTGTGGCTGGGTCTCTATCCGGCCCCTTTTCTGGAGAACCTGGAAGCCCCGCTGGCCATCATCATCGAAACAGCTGCCACTGTGACGGCAGGCGCGGTAGATGCACTCCGCTGATCTGCTTGGCCTGGCCCCGTTCATCCTGCTCGCGTCAGGGGGCCTGGCGGTACTTATGCTGGGGGTCTGGCCGCGGCGTGTTTCGACCCGGACGTTGATGGCCGTCACGCTGGCATTCCTGCTGTTGGCGGCCGCCGCCACCCTGTTCTGGGAGGTCCCTCGCGAGGTGGGCGGCATGCTGGTGATCGACGACTTAAGCCGCCTGTTTACCTTGTTGTTCGCGCTGGGCAGCGCCGCCATCGTCTTGCTCTCCCACGGCTACGCACCCACCCGCGACGAGATCCGGGAGGAATATTTGAGCCTGCTCCTCTTGGCGACACTGGGGATGACCCTGCTCGTCGCCTCACGCCACCTGCTCAGTGCCTTTATCGGCCTGGAAATCCTGGCCGTGCCGCTCTACGCCCTCGTCGCCTGGCGACCGGCAAGGGACGGTGCGATCGAGGGTGGGGTGAAATACGCCGTGCTCGCCGGCCTTGCCGCCGCGTTCTTTCTTTATGGGATTGCATTGGCCTATGCCGGCACGGGCACCCTGGATCTGGTGGCGCTGGGCGCGGCCGGCACGGGCGAACGCTTACTGCCGATCGCCGTGACCTTGATCCTGGTCGGGGCAGGCTTCAAGTTGGCCCTGGTACCGTTCCATATGTGGGCGCCCGACATCTACCAGGCCGCCCCCACGCCGGTCACGGCCCTGTTCGCCAGTATCGCCAAGGCTGCGGTATTGGTGTTTCTGATCCGGCTTTTAAGCTTGCAGCTGCCACAGATATGGGAGGCCTTGCTGCCGTTGTTGTGGGGACTGGCGCTGATCAGCATGGTGGTGGGCAACCTGCTGGCGTTGCGGCAACAGAACCTGAAAAGGTTGCTCGCCTATTCCTCCATCGCCCATCTCGGTTATGTCCTGGTGGCGCTGGCGGCCGGCACTTCCCTGGGCCAAGACGCAGCCGTTTATTACGCCGTTGCCTATGCGATCATGAACCTGGGGGCATTTGCCGTCGTCGCCGCGCTGGCCCGCCCCGGTTTTGGCCGCGGAGAACTGGAGGAATATCGCGGTCTGGGGCGACGTCAGCCGGTGCTGGGCCTCGCCATGGGGGTGTGCCTGCTGGCCCTGGCCGGCCTCCCGCCGACCGCAGGGTTCATGGCCAAGCTGCTCGCCTTTGGCGCGGCCGTCGAGGCCGGCCACACACTGCTGGCAGTGATCGCGGTGATCAATACAGCGCTCGCTTTTTTTTATTACTTACGGATAATGATGGTATTTTATGGTCTGGGGGCGCCGCTCCGAGACGTCACACCGCCGACAAAGGGAACGTTCGCCGTCGTGATCATAACCAGCCTCCTTGTTATCGGCCTCGGTATTTTCCCGGAATGGTTGCTAAAGGCCTATTAGAAGTACTTTAAAATACCCATGAGGGCGATGCCATTCATGTTTTTATCAGCCAAATCTTAAGGATGCTATTGATGTCTAATTCCGAAAAGGAACCAAGGCCCGAAGAAAAGGAAAGAAAGTTGCAGGAACAGACGCTGCGTGAACAACCACAACACGCCACGGTTTCCTGTGAAGTCTGTCTGAAAGAGATTCCCAAATCCCTCGCCCATGTCGAAGAGGCAGAGGATTATGTCCTCTATTTTTGCGGCCTGGACTGCTTTGATAAATGGGAGCATCAGAACAACACCAACAACAGGCAGCACAATACCCCGTGATGCGGGTTCCTCCCTCCCCGGTCAGCGGATTGATCTTGCTCGCCTGCCTGTTGTCGCTGCCGGCCCCAAGGAGAATATCGCTGTGGACAGCAAGAACGACGCCGTCACCTTGTCGGGGATGGTCAACGATCTGCTCTCCCGGGAGCGTGCCGCAGTGAATGTAATCAACAAGTTGGAGGTGAATTAAGCCAGGCGAATCTCTACCGTTGCCACCCTCTGTAAGGTCCGGCCAGCGCAGGCGACTAACAAACACGACAGCGTTGGACATCAAAACAGGCGGCCTGCCAAGGCCCGCCCAACCTTATTAAGGAGGTGTGAAATGAAGCCGCGATCACGATTGACGACGGTCACTCTGCTACTGCTTTTTGCGCTCGCCGCGCCACTACAGGCCGGTGCCAATCCGATGGAGCTGAAGTTATCGCGTGCCAGCGTGCCGGCCGCCATTCCGCTGCATGGCGGTTATTACGAAGGCGGTGAGCTCTATTACATCGTGACGGATGCAAATGACAGCGAGCAGGCCGATCGCATCACCCACCAACAACAGTGGCGAGTGGAGCTGGCTCCGCTGCTGAGCAACACACCGGCCGCGTCGCGGGACAAGGTCTATCTGTTTGCCAATGGCATCGAGGGTGAAGGGCTGCACGGCTACCAGCGGGAGGTCTTTACCAGCACTCCGGCACAGCGTGACCGCTACAGCGCAGTGAGGTCGGTGGTGCGGGTCAAATGGCGCATGTTCAAGACCCCGGAGTTGCTCGATTCTGAGCAGGCCATCCTGGCCGCGGAGCGCAGCGGCAAGCTCGAACTTGAACCGACCGATGTGGTGCTCAACATGCCCCAGGTAGTCTGGCCGGGCGGTCAACTACCGGTAAAGGAAACCAAGACCCTGACCGACACCACCCCCTATGGCGGTGCGCAGCTGCTGGATATCGATCTGGACAAAATGAAAGCCACCTTTGTCGCGCATCGCGGCTGGGGACCGCGGGGTAAAACCATCTACTACATCGTCACCGACGCCGCCCCCGCGGGGCCGGCCGAGATGATGGGGGTGGTACATGCGCCGACGGTGGCCGGGACCATAGACAGTGCGGCGGCGGTGGATCTGTATCAATTCAAGAACGGCATCAAGGGAACGGGACCGATGGGATTTCAGCCCGGCATTGCCGCGGCGGCACCGGGAGACGCGAACTACAGTCCCTTGTGGCGGATTCACATGGTGCAGTGGCAATCACCGGGCCAGGCCAGCCTGCTGGAAACCATGGATGACATCTTCGCCAAACAGGGGGCCGGCGCGGTCAAGGTCACCCTGGCGCGGCCCATGAACAGCGACCATGTGGTCAACTGTCCTTTCATTGATCCCTTTCAATGATTGCCCAAGCGTGACCCTCGCCTGAACCATGCGGGCGGTCCCTTAATTGTTTCAACCGGGCGGCCCGACGCCGCTCGGTTTTTTTGTCACAACTGTATCCGATCGGCGAACATCAGCCCGACCCGCTTGCTGTCGGTATGAATGACCATGGCGCGGACACGCAGGCTTTTGCGGCGTGGCTGCCCCGCTGTGGATAGTTTCACATCGAGTATCTGGCCTTTACTGAGAGGCACTGCGGGGTCTTCAATGGCAAGCCCCCCTTTGCTCAGATCAACCGCCTTGGCCGACGCCAACACACCCCCCTGGCGGATCAGGCTGACATTGAGATCAACGTGCTCACGTGGATGCAATCTCGATTCCATATCGGTCACCTGTTTTCGGATGTGGCAGGGAAAAAGGCGCTGGCACGCACCACGGGGAGGATTTTGGGCGGCATATTGTTTCATGCCGAACAAGAAAATTACGTCACATGCCACATGATTCCCCCGTCCCTGGATTAATCATGCTTACCCGTATAAATCTAGTTCTCCCTTTCGAAAAAAACAAGCATCCATCGATGCGATTGACGCGCCTTGACGCATACGGTTTCTGCAATCACGGCAGGCGCGGTATCGGCGCCAATGATGAAAGGTTTTTTACCGCGTTTCACTTACCGGGCTGTCGAGCTTTCGAGCGTGTAGCTGCGCAGCCGCCGGGCGAACGTCTCCAACATGGCGACACCGGCGGCGTCCGCCTGCCGACACCACTCCTGCAGGTCCGCCAGCGGAGATGCCTGGCGGGAGTCGCCGGAACGCTCCCAGATCCGCTGCAGGCGCTGTTTGAAGCTGTAGACCAGTTGCAGCTGCTCGCTGTTGCTCAGGGCCCGGCTCAGGGCCTGTTGGTCGCGGGAATCCAGCAACACTTCGTGGCGCACCAAGGCCTTGCGCGCCCGCTTCAGCCAGGCGCGTGAGGTGGCGCATGAATTCTCCGCCTCCATGCGGCAGACCGGCAGAATGACTTCGCGCGAATAACGCGCCATCACCTGGAATCGATTGGACAGCACGGCCCGCAGCGTGTCCATATCCAGGGCGGCCTTGGGCTGTCCCAATTGCGGCAGGCGGGCCACCTTCTTTACCCGCGCCAGACCCAGCGTCTGCATCAGCCGGATATACAGCCAGCCGATATCGAATTCCCACCACTTGGAGGAGAGCTTGGCCGAATTGGGATAGGCATGATGGTTGTTGTGCAACTCTTCCCCGCCGATGAGTATGCCCCAGGGCGCGATATTGGTGGCGGCATCGGGGCATTCGTAATTGCGATAGCCCCAATAATGGCCCACGCCGTTGATCACGCCCGCGGCCCAGAAGGGAATCCAGACCATCTGGATAGCCCAGACGGTAATCCCGGCCAGACCGAACATGAGCAGATCGGCCAGCAGCATCACTCCGATACCGGCGAAGCTGTGCCGATAGACACGGCGCTCCAACCAGTCATCCGGCGTCCCCTTGCCGTACTTGTCCAGGGTCTCGCTGACGGCGGCCTCCTGGCGATAGAGTTCGGCGCCCTGCCACAACACCTTTTTCAGACCCAGCACCTGCGGACTGTGAGGGTCCTCCGCGGTCTCGCATTTGACATGGTGCTTGCGGTGAATCGCCACCCACTCCTTGGTGCGCATGCCGGTGGTGAGCCACAGCCACAGGCGAAACAGGTGGCTCATGAGCGGGTGCAGCGTCAGGGCGCGGTGTGCCTGGTGGCGGTGCAGAAACACCGTGACACTGATGATGGTGAGATGGGTCAGCAGCAGCGTGGCGCCGACCAGTCCCCAGAAAGACAAATCGAAAAGACCGTTAATCATTAAAACCTCGAAAAGTTTATTGTATCGCTTGCAGGATAATAGCCCAGATCGCTGTCATTTCCAGTGACATCGGTCAATCCAAACACAAGAGTGGCTTGAGCGCCGCAGGCGTGGCCGGGGGAAATACTTTCATAACTAGGGCCTGTTCACACTAATTTCGAAACAGC
>JASBUE010000104.1 GCA_030148045.1 Candidatus Tenderia sp. | reverse complement strand
CCGCGCACGGCGAATTCGCCATGCTCCATCACCTGGGAGACACAGCTGTAGCCGTTGCGCTCCAGACGCAGGCGCAGTGATTCGATGTCCAGGGTCTCGCCCACGTCCAGCATCAGGCTGTGGGCCTCGATATAGTCGCGCGGCGCCAGGCGGTGCATGGCGGTGGCGGCGGGGATGATGAGGATGCCCTTGTCCAGTGCCGACAGGCGGTACAGGGCCTCGAGCCGCTGGGAGGTGATGTCCTGGTGGGGCGAGAAGACATCGTAGGGCAGGGTCTCCCAGTCCGGGAAGGGGATCACGGGTACCTGCTCGTCGTCGCCCAGATAGAAACGCAGTTCGTTCTCCAGCCGCGCCGCCATCAGGTTGTCGGCGGTGATGACCACCATGGGGCCGTCGTGCCGGCGCGCGCCCTGGCCCAGCACCATGCCGAAGCTGCTGCCGTGGAGCCGCGCCCAGACGGTCTTGCGGCCGGGCTTGTCGGGCACGTAGGGGGTGAAGGGGTCGCGTAGATGCGTGGCGCGACCCTCTTCCGGGGCGTCTATGTCGGAGGCCTCTGGGCTCATGGTTGACTATTTGTGTTTACAATGGTCGGTTTCGAGGAGGGCGCATTTTCTCACATTTGCGTGTGATTTGCGCATCTTGGGGACCTTTTCCAGGGATGTGTCGGTATGGCGTGACAGTTGTTGCTGGTTTCAGAATAGAACAACAACACCGATAGTTAAGCGGGTGACGAAGGAGTGTTGCAGGTAGTGGTGGAAGGTTACGTGGCGGCGTTGATGCGCTGGTGCTGGCCTTGACCCTGGCTTGGGTGTTCGCCGCCGCCGGCCCTGCTGATGATTCTGCCGCTGCGGCGGCCGAAGGCCAGGAGCGGCGGCGGTTGGGCCATGATGGAACACCTGGGGGCTTCGTAGTCGAAAAACGGACGCCCCTGCTGTGGGGTATGCTGGGCGTGGTGGTATTCCTGGTTGCGTTTGTTCCCAACAACGAGTTGAATGACGAATTTGTGAAGTATTTTGATGAATCGATCCAGTTTCGCCTCGATACTGACTACACTACCGACCATCTCACCGGCATGTACCACATCAGTTACTCGGTGCCCGCCGGCGCAAGCGGCGGGATCGGCGCCCCTGAATATCTGGAAACCCTGGACGCCTTTGCCGAGTGGTATCGCAGCCAGCCCAATGTCAAGCACGTCGGCACCTTCACGGATGTCATGAAACGCATCAACAAAAATATGCATAACGATGAACCGGCCTGGTACCGTATCCCCGACCGGCGCGATCTGGCGGCACAGTATCTGCTGTTGTACGAGATGTCGCTGCCCTACGGCCTGGATCTGAACAATCAGATCAATGTGGACCGGTATGGGCTTGCTAACCGCCCTGACTATTGGTTTGGCGCTGGTTGCCGATTTCCTATTACTGCCACCCCTGTTAATGAAATTTGATAACGCGAAAGATCAAGGAGATTCCGGTGTTGCCTATGCTCAATAAAAGGACTGTGATTGCTGTATTGCTGGGAAGCTTGCTGGTACCGTTGCAAGTGCTGGCCCAGACGGCCGAGGAGCGCGGTTTGGAAATCGCCGAGGAGGCGGACAGGCGCGCTAACGGCTTTGATGATTTCAAGGCCGAGATGGAGATGATCCTCAGGAACGCCCAGGGCGCCGAAAGCCGGCGCCAGGTGCGCGTCTGGACCCTGGAGGTGGCGGGCGACGGCGACAAGAGCCTCTCCATCTTCGATGAGCCGGCCGATGTCAAGGGTACCGCCATGCTGACCTATTCGCATAAGGTGGAGCCGGACGACCAGTGGCTCTACCTGCCGGCCCTGAAGCGGGTCAAGCGCATTGCCTCGCGCAACCAGTCCGGCCCTTACATGGGCAGTGAATTCGCCTATGAGGATATCGGTTCGCAGGAGGTGGAGAAGTACACCTACAAATATCTGCGCGACGAGGCCTGTGGTAATCTGGAATGCTTCGTGGTGGAGCGCTATCCGGTGGACGAGTATTCCGGTTACACCCGACAGGTGACCTGGATCGACAAGGAGGAATATCGTTCGCAGAAGACGGTCTACTACGACCGCAAGAACGCCCTGCTCAAGACCTTGACCTTTATCGGTTACCAGAAATACCTCGAGAACCACTGGCGCCCCAGCGAGATGTTCATGGAAAATCATCAGACCGGCAAGACGACCCGCATTGTCTGGAACAACTATCGCTTCCGCACCGCTCTGACGGAAGATGATTTCGAGGTGAATGACCTGAGACGCATGCGCTGAGCCGGGGGCAGGATATTGGGCATGTCTCGTTTTCCCCGGCTGATCCTGGGTGTGGTGCTCTGCCTGGCTGTTTTGCCGGTGCAGGCGGCGGAGAGCTTCTACCTGCAGATCGGCGTCTTTTCCGAAATCGCCACGGCCACCGAGATCCGCCAGCAGATCGAGTCCTTCGGCTTCAAGGTTGCGCAGCGCAAAGTGGAAGTAATCGGCCAGCCCCTCTACGTGGTCCTGGTAGGACCGTATGAGCGTGCCGGCGAGGCTCTCATCCACGACAAGAACCGCCTCATTGATAGGGGCTGGCCGTCGGTCGTCAAGCGTTATCCGGCACCGGCCGGGCCGGAACCGCCCAAGCCATCCACCTTCAGGACCAGCTATTCCGGTTGGCTGATCGGTGAGGTGCGCCAGTTCAGCGACGCGCCGCTCTACGGCAGCGAACAGCATGGCGCCACCGCCTCGCTGGCGTTTCAGCCCGAGTTTCATGTGAGCTGGAATGACCGCCGCAGCAGCCTGACCTTCGTGCCCTTCGTGCGCGCCGGTGACGAGGACGAGCGGCGCAACCATGCCGATATCCGGGAGTTGATGTGGCTCAATGCCTGGGACGACTGGGAACTGCGCCTGGGCGTGGGCAAGGTGTTCTGGGGCGTGACCGAGTCGCGCCATCTGGTCGATGTGATCAACCAGGTGGATCTGGTGGAAAACCTCGACGAGGAAGACAAGCTGGGTCAGCCCATGGCCAACCTGAGCTGGTTCACCGGCTGGGGCACGCTGGAATTGTTCGCCCTGCCCTTGTTTCGCGAGCGTACCTTTCCCGGTGAGGCAGGGCGCCTGCGCGGGCCGTTGGTGGTGGATACGGAGCAGGAGGCCATTTATGAATCGCCGGATAGGGATGAGCACCTGGACTGGGCCATCCGTTGGTCCCATTACATCGGCGACTGGGATATCGGTCTGTCCCACTTCTCCGGCACCAGCCGCGATCCGCGCTTCGTCCCCGGATTGAACGCCACCGGCCAGCCGGTACTGATCCCGCGTTACAACCTGATCGGGCAGACCGGCCTGACCCTACAGGCCATCATGGGGGAGTGGTTGTGGAAACTGGAGGCCACCTCCACCGAGGAGCTGGACGAGCGTTATGCCGAAGCGGTGGCCGGTTTTGAATATACCCGCGTCGGCGTCTTCCGCAGCGCCATTGATCTCGGCTTTCTCGTCGAATACCTCTACGATGAACGCGGTGAACAGTCCCCCCAGCCCTTCGAGGACGACATCATGGTCGGGCTGCGCTGGGTCCTCAATGACATGCAGAGCAGCGAGATCTTGATGGGCGCGATCTACGATCGCGACGGCACCGCCATCAGTTCCCTCGTGGAAGCCAGCCGCCGCCTGGGGCAGAGCTGGCGTTTGACGCTGGAATATCGCGGTCTTCATGCGGTGGAGCCGGACGACATCAGCTATTTGTTGCGTAACGACAATTATTTGCAGCTTGGATTGGGCTATTATTATTGATTTCACTGGCGCCGTTTGAGTAGCACGTAGATCGCGCCGGTGCCGCCGTCCACCGGCCGGGCCGAACAGAACGCCAGCACCTCGTCGCGCTGTTGCAGCCAGCGCTTGGTCTTGCCCTTCAGCACCGGCTGTTTCTGGTGCGACCCCAGTCCCTTGCCGTGGATGATGCGCACGAAGCGGTCGCCGCGGTCGCGACTCTGGTTGAGAAACAGGATCAGCCGCTGACGCGCCTGTGCCACCCGCAGGCCGTGCAGGTCCAGTTCCGCCTCGATGGCGAATTTGCCCTGTCTCAGCTTGCGCAGCAGCTGCTTCTGAATGCCGGGGCGGGCGAACAGCAACTCTGCGCCCGTGGCTTCATCGATGGGATCGAAGTCATCCGACAGCATGTCCACCAGCACGCGGGCCTCATCCGCCTCGGTCTGGCGCGGCTGGGGCGCCGGCTGCGGCCGCTGCGGCGGGGCGCGGTCACTGTCGAGCCGGCGTACCCCCGCCATGGCTTGGCGAAACAGTGTCTGGTCATCGGCGTCGCTGTCGGGGTGTTTGCTCATGAGAGCTATCTTAACATGCAGGCTGGCGTGGAATTGACCAGGGGAAAACAGAAAAACCGCCGGAAAGGCGGTTTTGTCATTTGGCAAGGATGGCTCCCCGGGACGGGCTCGAACCGCCGACCCAGTGATTAACAGTCACTTGCTCTACCGACTGAGCTACCGGGGAATAGTGCTTGAATTGAGGGCCGTATATTACTGGCAAGATGCTCAAAGGTCAACACGGCCCCAGGCTAAATTTCTTACTTAACTGGCTAATTCCTCTGAAAATTGTGGTATGGCCCCCAGTCCGGATTTCTCACCCCCGATCTGCTCTGGCCGCCCTCGCGGCGAACGGGGGTGATAAATCCGGGCTGGCGTTGTCGGGGCTGAGCAAAAAGATGAAGGCGTCCATCAGCGCCGTGGCCGCTTCATGCGGCGGTATCAGGTAAAACGCCTCCCAGGCCCGGGCCTTGTGCTGTTTGTAGGTGGGCTGATCTTCCGGGTGCCGCTCCAGCCAGGCCTGGCGCACGGCATGGCCGATGACGACGTCCAGGATGATCTCTTCGTTGATTTTGAGATCGGGATTGGCGCGGAACACGGCGGCCAGGGTGGTCAGCGCCTCGATGGCGAGATGGCGGTATTCCGGGGCGTGGATCTTGTTCAGCAGCTGCGCCACCACCAGGGCGAAGTTCTGCTCGTTGGCGGTGGTGGCGGCGCGCAGCTCGGCATTGAGATAATTGCTGCGTTCGTAGCGGTCGCCGATGACGATGCCGGGACAGCCGCCGAGCACGTTCCAGACGCCCACATAGAAACTGTCGGGCATGCGCGTCAGCACGCCGTGATGTTCGCGCCAGGCGCGCCAGTTCCGATAACCACCGTAGGCCTCCGGGTCTTCTTTTTTGCGGAATACCACCCGCTTGATATCGTTGTCGATGCCGCAGTAGTGCAGGGTCTCCAGGTCGAAGACCTGGTCCAGGGCGGTGCCCATGCTGTTGAGTACACTGCGCAGCTGCTGCTGGATTTCGTAGGGCCGCAGCTGCAGCAGGATCTCGAAGGCCTCGCTCTGGTTGATGTGATACTCGTGAGCGATCTTGCTGATCAGCAGGGTGATCAGGTCGTAGATGCGCAGGGTGAGGATCTGGTCGAAGAGTTCGGGCTTGGCCTTGATCAGGGCGCCCAGGGAGATCAGGACCTCTTCGGAGAGCACCTGCAGGCGCCGGTCGTCGCCGCCGTATTCACGGATCAGGGCAACGACCTCTGCGCTGGTGCGGGGTTCGGTGACCAGGGCCTGGTTGGTGTAGGAACGCCCCAGGTCGACCAGTTTTTGCCGCGCCAGCAGTTCGGTGACGGCGTCCTCCAGACCGGCGTCGTGCTTGTCCAGCAGGATGGCCGCCTGGCGCACCACCGACCAGACATGGTTCATGACGGCGCGTCCGTAGATCTCCTTGATGAGGTCGCAGATCGTCGACTGCCGGCTATCTTCGACAAGGATGATGGGATGGTCGAAACCGGCCAGCTCCACCAGGCGGGTCAGGATGGCGATCTGCAGATAGGGGTTGTCGGCGTAGTGCAGGCGCTCGGTCAGCTCCGTTGGACTGGTTTCCAGGTCCACCTTCCGCTCCTGGTCGGCGGAGATGGGCCGCATTTTCATGGCGTCGTATTTCAGCAGCCGGCTGCCCAGGCGCTCGGTGGTCTGCGGTGGCGCGGCGAACTCATAGTCATCCAGGTAGGCAAGCCGTTTCTTGGCGGCGGTGGTCATCAGTTCCGCCAGCCGCCCCATGCGTACCGGGATATCGTTGAATTCCCCTTGCTGCAGCTGTTCGATCAGCTGGATGAGGTCGTTTTGTCCCTCCTGGTGCAGCATGGCGGCGGTGATCTTGAGAATAATCAGCGGCCGTCCGGGGATGTCCCAGTTGTGCTGATGATAGACGAGTTCGCTCTTCAGCTGTTCTACCAGCAGCTTGTTGTCGTGGTTGAGATAAAAGTCGCTCTGGTTGAGGAATTCGGGCAGAAACACCACCGTCTTGTCGTTGATCTGGAACACCTGCGAGGTGGTCAGGCTGCGGATGCGCCGCGGCGGCCGGCCGGTAAGCCGCAGCTTGTCGTTTTTGCCCAGCAGATAGAGTCCTTCGGCCAGCTCTCGGGGGGTGCGCACCTGGATGGGGGCGACCTGTTCCAGGGTCTCGCTGACCACGCCCTGGTCCAGCAGTCGCTGCTGTACCGTGTCGTCTTCCGCCAGCAGGGCGATCTGGACACAGGTGGAGCGCTCGCGACCGATGCTTAAATGGCGCTGCAGCGGGTCGACGTCGGTGATCTCCAGCAGGCCGTCCTGGATCATGGTGCCCAGATAGAAGAGGCTCTGGGCCCAGACCAAAGGCAGGTTTTCATTGGGCAGGCGCGGCTGGGTATGGGGCCGGGCCTTCTCCTGTTCGATGGATTCCAGCGGCACATAGAAAAGTTCGGGTAGCAGGGGGTAACCGTTCTGGTCGATGGCCAGCTGTTCCAGCCGCTCGCGATAATCCTGTGCCGTCTGTTCATCGTGGCGGAACAGGGCGTCCAGCAGCAGATAGGTGAAAAACAGCGGCCACTCGGATTCGATATGCTCGAACTGCTTCAGTTCGTGGGGCTCGTAGTGAAGGCGCTCCTGGTCTTCCAGGGCGGTCTGGTGGCCGTCGAGCAGGAAGCGCTTGCAACCGTAACGTCCCTGCAGTTTGCCGATCACCGAGTGCCGGGTATACCGGGCCAGTTCGGCGTCCTCGACGGCG
>JASBUE010000101.1 GCA_030148045.1 Candidatus Tenderia sp. | reverse complement strand
GCTGTTTCTGTTGGGTACCGCGGCGGGTTTGGTGGTGGCTTTGGCGCGCGCCAACGGCGAACTGCGTTGGCGCAGCCGCGTCTCCAGTGAAGTGCTGGCGCCGCCGGTGGTCGCCAACGACAATCTGGTCATCGTGCGCTGCGGTGACGGCGTGACCGAAGCTTTGAATATGGACAACGGCGAGCGAGTATGGCGCTATGTCAGCCAGGTGCCGCCGCTGAGCCTGCGCGGCGAGGCAGCTCCGGTGATCAGTGACGATCTGGTATTGCTGGGCTTGGCCAATGGCCACCTGGTGGCCTTGTCGCTCTTCGACGGGGTGTTGCAGTGGGAGGCCACTGTCGTGGTGCCCAAGGGGCGCACCGACCTGGAGCGTATGGTCGATGTGGACGCCGCGCCGGTGGTGGTGGGTGACGTCATATATGTTACCGCCCACCAGGGCCGCGTGCTGGCGCTCTCCAGGCTGACCGGCACCATGCTGTGGAGCCGCGACCTGGGCGGCTCGGTGGGGCTGGCGCTGGATGAACGGAATCTCTACCTGGTGGATGACGAGGGGCAGATCTGGGCCCTGGACCGCCGTAACGGCGCCACGCTGTGGAAAAGCGAGAAACTGAAATATCGCGAACTCGGCGCGCCGCTGGCCTACGATGATGCTGTGGTGGTGGGCGACTTTGAGGGTTACCTGCACTGGCTGTCGCAGAGCGACGGCCACATATTCGCCCGCTACCAGGTGGACAAAGACGGCATCCGCGTCGCCCCTCTGGCCAGGGACGGCATCCTCTACAGCCGCAGCCGCAGCGGCAAGATCGAGGCCATGAGGCTCAGGAAGTAACGACGTTAGTAAACTGATATGAAACCCGTTATCGCCCTGGTCGGCCGCCCCAACGTGTGTAAGTCCACCCTCTTCAATCAGCTCACTAAAAGCCGCGACGCCCTGGTGGCGGACTATCCCGGGCTGACCCGTGACCGTCAGTACGGCCGCGGCCGGGTCGGCGACCGGCCCTATATCGTGGTGGACACCGGCGGTCTCAGCGACGACAAGGCGGGTGTCGAAGAACAGATGGCCGGACAGGTCCACCAGGCCATCGGTGAGGCCGATGCGGTGTTGTTCATGGTGGACGCCCGCGCCGGGCTCGGCGCCGCCGACGAGCAGATTGCGCAGCAGCTCAGGCGTCTCAACAAGACCATTTATCTTGTGGTCAACAAGATCGATGGCGGCGACGCCACCCTGGCAGTCAGCGACTTTGTTTCCCTGGGCATGGGTCAGCCACTGGCGATTGCCGCCGCCCACGGCCGCGGCATTGCGGCCATGATGCAGAGCGTGCTGGCCGATCTGCCGCCGGCCGACGAGGCGCCGGAAGAGGACGAGGAGGGCGGGACCAAGGTCGCCATCATCGGTCGTCCCAACGTGGGCAAATCCACCCTCATCAACCGCATCATGGGTGAGGAGCGGGTGGTGGCCTTCGACCTGCCCGGTACCACCCGCGACAGTATCTTTATTCCTTTCGAACGCGACGGCCAGCGCTATACACTGATTGACACCGCCGGGGTGCGGCGCCGTGGCAAGGTCAAAGAGGCGATCGAGAAGTTCAGTGTCATCAAGGCCCTGCAGGCCATCGAGGCAGCCAACGTGGTGATCCTGGTGCTGGACGCCCACGAGGGTGTATCGGATCAAGACGCCACCTTGGCCGGTTTCGCCCTGGACGCCGGCCGCGCCATGGTGATCGCCATCAACAAATGGGACGGCCTGGAAAAGAACGCCCGTGAGCGCATCAAGGCCGAACTGGACCGGCGCCTGCCGTTTCTCGACTTCGCCGAAATGCATTTCATCTCCGCCCTGCACGGCAGCGGCGTCGGGCACCTGTTCGAGGCGGTGGGCGCCGCCTATGCCGCGGCCACGCGCAAGCTTTCCACGCCGGAGCTGACCCGGGTGCTGGAAGCGGCGGTGATCCAGCACCAGCCGCCGCTGGTGCGCGGCCGGCGCATCAAGCTGCGCTACGCTCACCAGGGCGGCCGCAACCCGCCGTTGATCGTGATCCACGGCAACCAGACCGAGGCCGTGCCGGGGGCCTACAAGCGCTATCTGATGAACACTTTCCGCAAGGCCTTCAAGCTTTACGGCACGCCGGTACGGTTGGAGTTCAAATCCGGTGATAACCCCTATGCCGACCGGCGCAATACCCTGACCCAGCGCCAGATTCAGAAAAAGAAGCGCCTCAAGAAGTTCGTCAGGAAGAAGAAACGATAAATTATTTCAACCACGACGTTTGTTTGTCGTGAATGAATGATGTGGCCCTTGCTTAATCCTAAAAAGGGTAGTGGGAATTATAAATGGTTAGGGGGGTCACTGCAGGGGCATGATGCCTGGCTGGTTTCGCAATAAAGGAAAGGCGCCCCTGCCTAATTAAACAATCGATGGGCTGATATTCACTTCATGAATTTATGTTGGCGCTCTTGTTTTTGGCGGCGCCACCGTTGACCTGTTCGACAGGTCGGCAGGGGCGGGATAGAATCGTGTTCTATATATCAACTTGAAAGGGATAAGAAGAATGTGTTCACCTTTTCGCCTGGCTGTATTATTGCCGGCTGCTCTTTTCTATTCGTCTTTGAGTCTTGCAGATAGTGCCGTCTCGATGCAACAGCAGCTTGAGGCGCTCAGTGCGCGTGTACACGAGCTGGAGCGTCGTCTCGATGCGTTGGAGTCGCCCGAGGTCAAGCGGCTGGTCCGGCAGGCCAGTGCGCCGGAAAATCCGGGCGACGGTCAGGACCGGTCAAATTGGGACCGCCTCAAGGTCGGTTATGATTACATCGAAGTGCGTGAGCTGCTGGGTGAGCCGCTGCAGGTCAAGAAGGGTGGGATGGAATTTTGGTACTACAGCGAGCGCGGCCTGAAAGGGCCTTACGTCAAGTTCCTGTTCAGAAAGGTCAATGACTGGCAGCCTCCCGAGACAGGCAGGGGGACGCCGGACGAGTAGGCGGACGCCTCGCAATGGGATCGGTATCGCCCGAAAGCGTTGAAAATCCCTCTTTAAATCGAAGCAAATCATGATGAGCGAGACCTTGTGTGGGCCCTTTCGGGCCCCTAAGTTTTTTTCAGGTGCGCAGCAAACTGGATAAGGCCCTGAGGCGCCGATAGACCCCCTTACTACCGGAAGTCGTAGATCACGATTCTCTCTACAAAGGGCAGGATAGCCTGGTTGACGGTTTTGGTATGCTCAGGATGCGTGATGTATTTTTCCATCGCCTGGCGGTCTGCGAACAGCATATGAATACCGATGGTGAAACTGTCATCCACGATCGACCGGGCGCTGGGGATGGCCTCGCCGACACGTATGTTCGCAACACCGGGTATCTGATTCAGTGATGCCGTCGCCTCAATAACCTGCTGTTTGTGATGCAGGTTGTCGGGTTCTTTCAGCCACAGCAGAATGACGTGGTTGACGGTCGCGGCCGATTCGTCCACGACGGGAATCTGGCTACAACCCGAAAACAGCAGCGCCAGAAACAGAACGTAAGGCAATAACGGCTTCATGGGCGGGTTTGCATACCGGCTGTTGCCTGGCGGGTTTGCAGTGCCGGCACGATCAGGGCCGGATCGATGCGCGCATCGTTCATGCTGACGCCCCAGTGCAGATGGGGGCCGGTAACGCGGCCGGTCATGCCGATGGTGCCGATCTGCTCACCCCGGTCGACGATATCCCCCTCCTTGACGTCTATCCTGTCCATATGGGCGTACATGGTGACCAGCCCCTGGCCGTGATCGAGAAATACCGAGTTGCCATTGAAGAAAAACTCGCCGGCCAGGATCACCCTGCCCCTGGCCGGGGCGGTGATCGGTGTGCCCTTGGGGGCGTCGATGTCGATTCCACTGTGGGGTTTGCGTGGCAGGCCGTTGAACAAGCGCCGCAGGCCGAAGGGGCTGCTGAGTCGCCCGTCGGTGGGTAGATCAAGCAAGGGAGTGCCGGCATAAAAGGTATCGTCCCAGTGGGCCAGGGCGGCGTTGATCCGCTTGGCTTCACCCTTGATGCGTTTCAGGTCCTCCGCATTCGGCGTCACTTTGCGCTTGTCCTTGATGGTGATGCGCTGGGTTTTATAGGCCTTGTCGTTTACCTGAAAAGTGTAGTGCCTATTAATATTGCCGGCAGTGGTTCTAACGACATGTTCACCCGCCTTGGCGCTCAGGGAGATGCCCGCCACGGCATGCCAGGCGCCCTGGTTGCGGATCACCATCACCGGCTTGTCGTTGTAATACGCCAGTGGCGCCTGCGCGCCGCTATGATTCAGTTTAATAATGGCAATGCCGCCCGGCACCGTCTCGTGCCTTGGCAACTCGGCGGCCTGTACCAGCGCCGCTATCAACAGCAGCGGGCCGCCGGCAACGAAACGAGGGACAAGCGACCATGGAAATGTAAACATCATGGTGACCCTTCTTCCTTGACTTCATCCACAGTGCAGACCAGGCTGCCCTTGGACAGGCGCGCCGAAACCGTATCCCCGGCATTCAGTTCGGCGGCATCCCGGTACACCTTTTTGGTATCAAGATCCTGGACGATGGCATAACCGCGCTGCAGGGTGGCCAGCGGGCTGACGCTGTCCAGTGTGCGGCTGCTCATGGCCAGGCGCTGCCGCTTCTGCGTCATGAGGCGCTCCCAGGCGTGGTGCAGGCGTTGCTCCAGGTTCTGTCGGCGTTGGTTCAGATGGGCCAATTGCCGCACGGGCGCATGGCGCTGCAGCCGGCTGTTAAGCCGGCCCAATCGATAACGCCGCCGCTCCAGCACAATTTTGACTTGTCTTTGCAGGCGCAGTTCCAGTTCATCCAGGCGCTGGGCCTTGAGCTGCAGTCCGCGGGCCGGGTGTTGCTGGTGCAGCCGTTTCTTCAGCCAGCCCAGGGTTTGATCGGATTGGTGCAGCACGCCTCTGATCTGCCGCGCCAGTCGTGCCAGCTGTTTGGCCAGGCGCTGCTGCAATTCATGCTGGTCCGGCGTGACCAGCTCCGCCGCAGCCGAGGGCGTGGGGGCGCGCTGGTCGGCGACGAAGTCGGCGATGGTGAAATCCACCTCGTGACCCACCGCCGAGACCAGCGGCGTCTCGCAGGCGTAAATGGCACGCGCCACCACCTCTTCATTGAAGGCCCACAAATCCTCCAGCGAACCGCCGCCGCGGGCCAGGATGAATACATCACACTCTTGGCGGCTATCGGCCAGTTGGATCGTCGCAGCGATCTCCCCGGCGGCCTGCTCGCCCTGTACCGAGACGGGGTAAATCAATACAGGAATGGCGGGAAAGCGCCGTTTCAGCACGCTGAGAATGTCGCGAATGGCGGCGCCGGTGGGCGAGGTGATAACGCCGATTCTTTTCGGTAAAACAGGAACGGGCAATTTGCGCCCCGTTTCGAACAGGCCCTCCTTGCCAAGACGTGCTTTCAATTCCTCGAAGGCGCGTTGTAGGGCCCCCAGGCCGGCCTCTTCCATGTGCTCCACCACGATCTGAAAATCGCCGCGTGCCTCGTACAGGGTGACGCGGGCCCTGACCAGCACGTGCATGCCGTTCTCGGGTTTGAAACGCAATTGCAGATTTCTGTTGCGGAACATGGCGCAACGCACCTGCGCCGCCTCGTCCTTGAGGGAAAAGTACATATGGCCGGAGGAGGGGCGGGAGAAATTGGAGATCTCGCCATCGATCCAGAGCAGCGGAAAGCTGCCCTCCAATATCGCGCGTGTCTCGCGTAACAGACGAGAGATGCTGTAAATGTCTCGGCCGGGTGGGGTTGCTTCATCCTGCATGTGGGCATCTTAACTTGTTGTCTTGTTGTTCTTCCAGGAAATTGTATTCATCGCATCCCTTCGGAAAAACACAGAAAATTTATTTATCAAAATGATACGGTTCTTCTTGTATAGCCAAGGTGGCCAATTTGCCTCAGGGTGTTCATTTAGGGATGATGGTTTACCGTGCAACCACACTCGTTATGATCGGGAGGATTATAAAAATATAGTATTAACAGATGCTTGCAGCTTGAATGGTGTGCGCCGGAGTTGACGATTTTAATTAAATAACGGGGCTTGGGGCATAATTTTGTAATATTCGATAGGCGGAATGTGGTCCGGCGATCCAGGCAGGATGGGGCAGGGGGCCATGTTTGCTTTACCGGTAATGGGCGACAAAGTATAATCCAGCCGTTTTAACTGACGGGATTTGGTCATGCGCATCATAGAAGAAGCCCTGACATTTGATGATGTTTTGTTGGTACCGGCGCACTCCACCGTGTTGCCCAAGCAGGTGGATCTGTCCACCAGGCTGACGCGGGAGATCATGCTGAATATCCCGCTGGTCTCGGCCGCCATGGATACGGTCACCGAGTCCCGTCTGGCCATTGCCCTGGCACAGGAGGGCGGCATCGGTATTATCCACAAGAATATTCCCATCGAGAGCCAGGCGGCGGAGGTCTACAAGGTCAAGAAATACGAAAGTGGAGTTATCAAAGACCCGATTTCCGTATCCCCCAAGACCACCATTCAGGAGGTGTTGGCGCTGACTCGGCAGCACAACATCTCCGGCGTGCCGGTGGTGGACGGCGCCGAGCTGGTCGGTATCGTCACCAACCGCGACCTGCGCTTCGAGACCCGCTACGACGAGCCGGTCGCCAAGGTAATGACCCCCAAGGAACGGCTGGTGACGGTCAAGGAGGGCGCTTCCCGCGAGGAGGTGATGGCGCTGCTGCACCAGCATCGCATCGAAAAACTACTGGTGGTGAACGATGATTTCCACCTGCGCGGCTTGATTACGGTCAAGGATATCCAGAAGGCCCAGGACAAGCCCAATGCCTGCAAGGACGAGTTTGAGCGCCTGCGCGTCGGTGCCGCGGTCGGCACGGGCGGTGATACCGAGGCACGTGTCGAGGCCCTGGTCAATGCCGGCGTGGACGTGCTGGTGGTGGATACCGCCCACGGGCACTCCCGCAACGTGATCGACCGCGTGCGCTGGATCAAGCAGAACTTTCCCTCTGTCCAGATTATTGGCGGCAATATTGCCACCGGCGCCGCGGCGCTGGCGTTGGTCGAGGCGGGCGCCGACGGCGTCAAGGTGGGCATCGGCCCCGGCTCCATCTGCACCACCCGTGTGGTCACCGGTACCGGCGTACCCCAGATTACGGCTATCGCCAATGTGGTCGAGGCCCTGGCGGGGCGCGAAATTCCCATCATTGCCGACGGCGGTGTACGCTT
>JASBUE010000099.1 GCA_030148045.1 Candidatus Tenderia sp. | reverse complement strand
CACATCGTCAAACGTAGACCTATGTGTAGCGTACAGGTCAAGAGAAAGCGGTGTATTGGCAAAGACTGTCAAAGGTCCAGGTGCAGCCTGCGATCCACTGTCGTACTATCTGTACCCTTTAGATCCTTTGGCGCCAGTAAGTCGTGACCGAGCAATGAGCGGCTTGGGGCTGATAGCCCATTGCATGCGCAAATCGAAACAGCGACGGGCCGCTGGTCGCCGGGCCGCATATTCTCGCGTCAATGATGCTCATCAACCGGCGAAATTCGTCATGTCCTACCGACATAACACGCGAATGCAGCGGCGCACCTGGTTTGGAGGACGGGCGGTAGTCGAACTCGGGCCCGGTTTTCTGCACCGCGCCGGCTACGGGCGGCTGCTGGTGCCGCACCCGCCGCTGATCAACTGGTTGCTTCGACGGGGGCTGGAACGACACGCCACCCAGTCGCTGGAGCTGGACCACGAATTCGGCCATCTGCAGTCGTTGCCGTTGGTCGTGGGCTATGGCGCCGCCCTGTTCGTGGCGGTGTCCCAGGTACGCACCCTGGCACCCTCGGAGATTGTCTTGTGTGTACTCAGCGCCTTCGCCAGCTGGGAAGTCTACGCCGAGCTATATGCTATGCGGCGCACTACCACAATGTGTCGCGCGTGCCGCGAACAATCTTCTGGACCCTGTCGTTGGGGCTCGTTTTGGCCGGGTGGCTACTGCTGTTACCCATAGGACCCCCATAAGGCGGCCACAACGGTTGGACGAGGTATACCCGGCGTGCGTGCCGCGCAATCACCGATGCGGTGGGTCATCCTGGTCGTCCGCTCCATTGGAACGAGCCACGAGCTGCCGCCATTGACCCAGGCGGGGGAAAAACATCGGTACCCGTTGTTGATAGGCGCGGTATTGTTCACCGAATCGGGCGAGCATCCGTTTTTCCTCGCTATGCGCCAGCCAGCCGTACACCAGCGCGATGACGGGGAACAGGCCCACCGAGAACAGGGTCGGCCAATGCACGACCCCCTCGCCGAAGAGTCCAATGAACAGCCCGGTGTACTGCGGGTGCCGCACCAGGCCGTACAAGCCGGTGGTCGCCAGCCGGTTCTCTCGATGCACACGGTAGAGCTCGCGCCAGCCTTGTATGAGAATACCGATCCCGACAAACAGCAGCCCATAGCCGAGTAGCATCGAGATCAACATCCCCGTCTCGCCCAGGCCGATCAGCGAGGACCAGAGGTTGGCGTTGAGATTGGTTCGGTCCAATCCGAAAAACCGCGCGAGCAGATAAATGGTGAGCGGAAATCCATACATCTCCGCATACAGCGCGATGATGAATGCCTGCACGACCCCGGCACTCGCCCACTCGCGCCACGTTTTCGGGGCGAGATAACGGTACAAAACCCAGGATGCCACGACGATCATGATCGCGGCCAGACCCCAGGCGCCGGAATGTGTAATGTGTTCGCTCATGATGAAATTGCTGATCCCGATGTTGCGTCAATGGCACCCGCCGGCGCCGGGTAAGCCGCCATTTCCCGGCTCACTTCTGCTTCAGCCCGTGCTGGCGGTGCTGGCGCAGGTATTTCTCGGGCTCCGCCTCGAACGTCTCGCGGCAGGCCTGAGAACAGAAATAATATGTCTTCCCCTGATAGCCGTACTCTTCGACGGCGGTCATGCGGCTGACCTCCATGCCGCAAACCAGGTCCTTGAAGGTTCTTTCATTGTCTTGCTGTTTCATCGCTGTCTCCTCCTCGTCATTCCCAACTCGGTATGCAATCACCGCTGCCACAGGATAGGAGCGGCTTCCAGGGGAATCTCCAGGCCCGCGTGCTGCGGCAGGAGCCGCGCGGTATAGTCCGTCGCCGGGCGGGCGGCAGGCACCGCTGCGCGATAGGCGTAGCCGTTTTCAGCACCGACCAGTTGTCGAACCTGTGTCATCTCCACGCGTTCCGGTGAACTACCGCTCACGCCATTGGCATAAAGTTCGACCCGCACAGCCGTCGGGGCGAGGTCATCGAGATACACGTGAACCTCGAAGACGTGCTGGTCGTTGGCGGTCTCGATCTTAACTTCACCGAAGCGCAGCGCGGCCCATTTTTGCTCCAGCGCGCGGCGCCACTCCACCATCTGCAAACCGGCTGCGCCTCTGTCGGCAACTCGTTCCTGCACGGCCGATGCCGCTGGGAGATAGTATTGCTCGGTGTATTCGCGCACCGTGCGGTTGGTAGAAAAACCCGGGGTCAGGCGCGCCATACTTTCCCGCATCCGCGTCACCCAGGCAGCGGGGATGCCCTGCGCATCACGAGTATAGAATGCAGGGATCATCTCGTGCTCGAGCAGGTCATAGAGAGCTTCCGCCTCCATCGCATCCCAGGCCGGATCGTCATTATGTTCCTGGCCGTCTCCCAATGCCCAACCGACTTCCGGCGCGTAGGCCTCCGCCCACCAGCCGTCCAGTTCCGACAGATTGAGGCCGCCATTGACCAGCACTTTCATGCCGCTGGTGCCGCTCGCTTCCCACGGCCGGCGCGGTGTGTTGAGCCAGACATCCACGCCCTGCACCAGGTGCTCGGCTAAATGCATGTCGTAGTCACTGAGAAAAATCACATGCGTACGCGCCCCCGGCCGCTGGATGAAATGCATCCATTGCTGAATCAGCGCCTGTCCTGCTTTGTCCGCAGGATGGGCCTTACCCGCCATGATGAGCTGTACTGGACGTTGCGGATCGGTCAGCAGGCGCAGCAGGCGCTCCGGGTCATGGAGCAGCAGGTTCGGCCGCTTGTAGGTGGCAAAACGGCGCGCGAAACCCAGCGTCAACACATTGGGATCAAACAGA
>JASBUE010000092.1 GCA_030148045.1 Candidatus Tenderia sp. | reverse complement strand
AGGCCAGTATTTATCACGACGGCAAGGTCACCAGCCGTTCCGTCATCACCGCCGAGGGCGAGATGAAATCCCTGGGCGTCATGCTGCCCGGCACCTACCGTTTTTCCACCCAGGCGCCGGAGACCATGGAGGTTACGCAGGGCCGTTGCCGTGTCAAGCTGGCGGACGGGCAGGACTGGAGCGAGTACCAGGCCGGTGAGTCGTTCAGCGTGCCCGGCAATTCGCACTTCGAGATCGAAGTGGACGAACTGGTGGATTACATTTGTCATTACGAGGCCGACGCTTAAGGCCTCGAAATTCATAAAGCAGAAGGAGTTTCCTATGCGAATGCTGCACACCATGCTGCGCGTCGGTAACCTGCAACGCTCCATCGACTTTTATACCAAGGTGTTGGGCATGAAGCTGCTGCGCCAGAAAGACTACCCCGAGGGTGAGTTCACGCTGGCCTTCGTCGGTTACGGCGAGGAGTCCGAGACGGCGGTGATCGAGCTGACCCATAACTGGGGCACGGACAGTTATGATCTGGGCAACGGTTTCGGTCACATCGCCCTGGGCGTGGATGATATCTATGCCACCTGTGATGCAATCAAGCAACGTGGCGGCAGGGTGACACGCGAGCCCGGCCCCATGAAACACGGCAGTACCGTGATCGCCTTCGTCGAGGATCCGGACGGCTACAAGATCGAGCTGATCCAGGGGCGTTAGTGTCGCAGTCCCGTCAGCGCGTGGTGGTGCTCGGCGCCAGCGCGCGCCGCGCCAGCTACGCCAACATGGCACTGCAGCTGTTACGCGAAAAGGGCCATGATGTTATTCCGGTGAATCCCAATGTGAGTAACATCAACGGTATGGCGGTGCTGGGCAGCGTCAATGAGGTGAGCGGTCCCGTGGACACGCTTACCCTGTATGTTTCGGCCCGTATTTCGAGCGCGTTGATCGAGCAGATTGTGCGGCTTAACCCGGGCCGGGTGATCTTCAATCCGGGCAGCGAAAACACCGAACTCGCCGCTGCCTTGCAGCATGCCGGGATTCCCTTCGAACATGCCTGTACCCTGGTGCTGTTGCGCAGCGGCGAGTTCTGATACCCAAAAAAGGGGTGGCATCAATCACCCCGAGTGTTGTTGCTTTGTACCGACGGCTGTGTAGCCGGCGGCGATCACCACGGCAACCCTGGCGATGTTGGCCTTGAGCTTGAAACGCTTCATGCGTATGCCTGCAGGATTAAAGCAATGATTTGTTAGCAGCTTTATTGGTAAACCCGGCGGGCAGTATCGGGAGACAGTGTTAACAGGCCCTAAGATGAAACCTCGATGAAGATTCCGTTGCGGTCCGGGCGCGGTTTCGCGCCGCGGTTAAAAAGCTGATCTCAATCCGTTGCTTGCTATATAACAATATAGTTTTTATGGTAGCCTTTTTAGCTTTATGTGATCGACTACCATAAATTCTATACTAAGCGGCCGATTACGATCGTGGGGGCGGGGCGTAATACCTGATAAAGAGGTATGTATGGGGTTGCAGGAAGCCGATACGCTGCTGCAGGCGGTCAACCGGATTCAGGCCGGTTCTCTAGAGGATGCTGATCCTGATGAAATATTCGGAGAGTTACTGAGCGATGTATTGGCACTGAGTGGCAGTGAAGCGGGCCTCGTCGGCGAGGTCGTGGCGGCCCCCGGCGGCCGAACATGGCTGGAGACTCGTGCCGTCGCCGGTCTTTCCCGGCCCGGGCCGGGCCAAAGCCGTGCTGAACAGCCCTGTCAGGAGAACTGTGCACTGGATTCCCTCAATCCTTTGATCGAGGAGGTGCTGGAGACCGGTGAGGTGGTGAGCGCTGTCAACCCGGGCGCCGCCTTCCTCGGCGACGAATCATCTGAGAACCAGCCGGTGTCCGGCGCGTTTCTGGGGATGCCGATCATCTCGGACAAGAAAATAATCGGCATGGTCGGCTTGGTGAAGCGATCGGGCGCTTACGACGCGGCACTGGTGCGGTACCTCCAGCCCCTGCTGGATACCTGCGGTCACCTTATTGCCGCACTACGCGCCAACCGCCGGCGCGATGAAATGCAGGATCACCCCGATGCCGTCGTCACCGGCGCACCCCAGCGACCAGAGGCAATCCTGGATCAGCTTAGTGACAGCATCTTTATATTCGATCCCGAGACCTTGCGGTTTACCTATGTCAATGGCGGGGCTGTGCAACAGCTTGGCTATTCTGTCGATGAGCTTTATGACATGACATGGCTGGATGTTAATCCGCCCTTTAGCGAAGCGTCGTTGCGGGAGTTGGTGGCGCCGCTGCAACAGAGGGAGCGGGAGTCGTTAACCTTTCCCACGGCGCACAGGCATCGTGATGGCTCCCATGTCCCGGTGGAGGTTGCGCTGCAATATGTGGTGTCTGAGGATGAGGCTCCGTATTTTATCGCCGTTGTGAGGGATATCTCCGACCGTATCGAGGCGGAAAAGGCCTTGCGGCAGAGTGACGAACGGCTGCGCTGCAGCCAGGTTTTCGCCAACATAGGCACCTGGGATTGGAACATCAGGACCGGCGGCCTGTACTGGTCCGAGCGTATAGGGCCCCTGTTCGGCTACGCCGAAGGGGAGTTGGAAACCACCTATGAGAATTTTCTCAACGCCGTCCACCCGGATGACCGCCAGGTGGTGATCGATGCCGTGAATGCCTGTATCGACAGCGGCGCGGAATATAATATCGAACATCGTTGTGTCTGGCCCGACGGGAGGGTGCGCTGGCTGCTGGAGCGGGGCGATGTCATTCGCGACGAAAACGGCGCGCCGCTGCGTATGCTCGGCGTGGTGCAGGACATCACCGAACTGAAACAGGCCCAGGCCGACCTGCTTGCCGCCAAGGACGAGGCCGAGCGTGCCAATCGGGCCAAGTCCGATTTCCTCTCGCGCATGAGCCATGAGCTGCGCACACCCCTGAACGCCATCATGGGGTTTGCCCAGCTGTTCAATTATGACTTCAGCGTCAGCGAGCAGCACCGGCAGGCCGCCAAAGAGATTTACCACGCCGGCAAACATCTGCGTACCCTGGTCGACGATATCCTGGACCTGGCCAAGATCGAGGCGGGCTACTTCCAGGTATCACTGGAGGCGGTTGCCATCCCCTGGCTGGTGGAGGAGTGTTGCGGCTTGGTCATGTCCCTGGCCGAAAAGCAGGGAGTGGCGATCGAGGTGCGACTGGAATCGTGTGAAGACGTGTTGGTGCTGGCCGATCAGACACGCCTGAAACAGGTGATCCTGAATCTGTTGTCGAACGCCATCAAATACAACCGCAAACACGGAGCGGTGACTCTGTTTTGCAGTCGGTGCGACTATGACCATGTCCGTATCGGCGTCCGCGACACCGGTATGGGTATCGCGCCATGGGACATGAAGCATCTGTTCAAACCCTTCAGCCGGCTGGTCGGCGATCAAAGCGATATCGAAGGCTCCGGCATCGGCCTGAGTTTCACCAAACAGCTCGTTGAATTGATGCAGGGTGAGATAGGCGTCGAGAGTGAGCCTGGCACGGGCAGCACGTTTTGGGTGGATCTGAAAATCGCCGTGCCGGACGAATCCGAGACAGCGGTGGCGGAGAGCGCAGCGGCGCCTGTTGCACCGCGCGCCGAGGCCTATGGCAGGCGACGCACAGCAGATGCAAAAATACTGGTGATCGAAGACAACCCCACCAACCGTACCGTGTTCAAACATCAGCTGCAGGCCTTGGGGTATGACCCGGAGATTGTCAGCGGACCGCAGGAGATCATGGACCGACTCAAGCATTCTCCCTATGACCTGATCCTGACCGATATCCACATGCCCGAGGTGGACGGCTATGAACTGCTGCGCTACGTCAGGGCGCTGGAGCGGGAAGGGGTCAGGTACACCCCGGTGATCGCCGTCACGGCCAATGCCCTGGCCGGCGAGCGCGACCGCTGTCTCAAGGCCGGTATGGAAGACTATATTCCCAAGCCTGTGGATATGGAGGTGTTGCGGCACACCCTTTCCCATTGGCTGGGCGGGGCTGAGTCGTCTCTGGAACCGCGCCGCGACAGTAGTGCGCCGGTGGTGCCGGTGGATACGGGCGTCAGCCTCAATCTGGCGCGCCTGGCGGCCTTGGTCGGCGGCGACGTCCGGCGGCAACGCGTTATCATCAATAATTTTTTCGAGACGCTGCCGGAGACACTGAGCGAGATTCACACTGCCTTTGGCAGCCTGGATGCCGCCGCGCTCCATTTTTGGACCCATCGATTTAAATCATCGGCCGCCGCCGTAGGTGCCGAGACACTGGCGAAAATGTGCCAGACACTTGAAGACTTTTCCCATGAGCGCGACTGGAGCGGCATCGGTTCACTCATTGGTGAGCTGGACAGCCAGGTGCAGTGGGTGGTCAAGGAATTGAAGGCAGCGCTGGGTGGCTTCGAGCGGCGCCAGAGCGGACAGAATCCGCTATTGCCAAACGCAGGGAACATCGGGGTTACCCTGGTAGTGGACGATGACCCCGTCATTCTCTGCGCCCTGGAGGCGGCCCTGCTGGGGCTGGGCGTGACCGAGGTGTTTAGTGCCAGATCGGGTGCCGAGGCGCTGCGCCTGATGGATCGCAAGCAGGACGAGATCGATGTGGTGATGTGCGATCTGAACATGCCGGCCATGGACGGCGTCGAATACCTGCGTCACCTGGTGGCGCGCAACTACCGCGGCGCCATCATCCTGCTCAGCGGCGAAGACAGCCGCATACTGAGTTCGGCCAGAAATCTCGCCGACGCACACAGTTTCCACTTTGTCGCCGCGATTCCGAAGCCGGTGGTGCAGGCCCATTTGGCGGAGGTGCTGTCCGGTATCACCCCCCGGCAGGAGAGGGTGGCCAGGCGGGCGCACAGCGAAATTTCCCTGCAGGAACTACAGCGGGCCATTGAACGGGACGAATTCGTGGTCTACTACCAGCCCAAGATCGATGCCTTCAGCCGCCAGTTGGTGGGGGTGGAGTCACTGGTGCGCTGGCAGCATCCGCACAAGAACTTCGTTACGCCGGACCAGTTCATTCCCATGGCCGAGGAGCACGGCCTGATCGACGACCTCACCGACCTGGTGCTGGACAAGGCCTTTGCCCAGCTGAAGCAGTGGCGTAGTCGAGGGCTCGGCATGACTGTTTCGATCAATATCGCGGTTGGTACCATTGGTCGCCGTCTCGATTTTCCGGAGCGCGTGATGAGCTGCCTGGAGCGCTACGGCCTGGTGCCCCAGGATGTGATACTGGAACTGACCGAGGGCGGTCTGATGAAGGACATCGCCACTACCCTGGATGCCTTGGTGCGCCTGCGCCTGAAAGGGGTCACCCTCTCCATCGACGACTTCGGGACCGGCTATTCGAGCTTCAGGCAGCTGCAGGGAATCCCCTTCAGTGAATTGAAGATAGACAAAGAATTCGTCATGAATGCAACGGCGGACGCCTCCAGTCGCGCCATCCTCGAGTCCAGCGTGCTGCTGGGGCAGAAACTGGACATGACGCTGGTCGCCGAAGGGGTGTAAACCGAGGCCGACTGGGCGCTGCTGCGCGAGCTGGGATGTCACCTGGTGCAGGGCTTCCACATCGCCCGCCCGATGCCGGGTGAGCAGTTGGAGGCCTGGTATGCCGAGTGGGCGCCGCCGGAGCGGCGCTAGGCCTTGTGCGCTGTCAGCGAGCGGCGCAGCGGTGTATCATTGGCGGTCCCCCCTGGCTGTGTCGGCGAGTTGCAGAAGAGATAGAGACGTGAGCAAGTACTGGAGTGAACTGACCCGCGGCCTGGTGCCGTACGTGCCCGGCGAGCAACCCAAGGTGCAGGGTCTGATCAAACTCAACACCAACGAAAATCCGTATCCGCCTTCACCCGCCGTGACGGCGGCGATCGGTGCTTTCGACACGCAGCGCCTGCGCCTCTATCCCGATCCCAACAGCGATGCGCTCAAGCAGGCGCTGGCGGATTATCATGCCGTGTCCAGGGGGCAGGTGTTCGTCGGCAACGGCTCCGACGAGGTGCTGGCGCTGGCCTTCATGGCCTTTTTCAAACAGCCCCGCCCCATCCTGTTTCCGGACATCAGCTACAGTTTCTATCCGGTCTACTGCCGTCTGTTCGAGATCGACTACCGGCGCCTGCCGCTGAACGACGCCTTCGAAATCGTGCTGGCCGACTATCCGGCCGACAACGGCGGCGTCATCTTTCCCAATCCCAATGCCCCCACCGGGCGCCTGCTGGGGCTGGATCAGATGCGCCGTTTTCTGGAGCGCAATATCTAATCGGCGGTGATCGTCGACGAGGCCTATATCGACTTCGGCGGCGCATCGGCCGTCTCGCTGATCGGTGAGTTTCCCAACCTGTTGGTGGTGCAGACCTTTTCCAAGTCACGCAGCCTGGCCGGCATGCGGGTCGGTTACGCCATCGGCAGCGTGGAGTTGATTGAAGGCCTGGAGCGCGTGAAAAACTCCTTCAATTCCTACCCTCTCGACATGCTGGCGTTGAGCGCCGCCGTCGCCGCCCTGCAGGACCGGGACTATTTCGAGCAGACGCGGCGGCAGATCATCGCCTCGCGTGACTGGCTGGAGGGCGAACTGCAGCAGCTCGGTTTCGAGGTCCTGCCCTCGGCGGCCAATTTCATCTTTGTACGCCACCCGCAGCATGACGCCGCCGAATTGTTCGCCGCGCTGCGTCAACGCAACATCCTGGTAAGACACTTCAGCAGCCCCCGCATCGATCAGTTCCTGCGCATTACTATCGGTAGCCGTGCACAGGTCGAGGCGCTGGTGGCGGCGCTGCGCGAGACCCTGGCTTAATCTCTTTCCGCTTGTTTATTTTGCCCGGGGTTCGCCGCGCGGCCGCTATCCGGCGAGTTGTTCCAGGCGCTTCAGATACAGTGATTCATCCGGCGCCGTTCCCTGGCGCTGTGCCTGCCAGATCATCTCCGCCAGGCACTCCATCATTCGGTGCTCCGCCTCGTGGGCGTCGCCGTGACGCGCGCAAAGCCGCTGATAAATATCGCGTATCCCCGTCGGGCGGTTGGTGTTCAACTGCTCGTGGATGGCGATGTGCATGCCCATGTGCATAAAGGGATTGCTCTCGCCCGACTCGGGCAGGTATTCCCGGCCCAGGGCCTTGTCCGGATCGGAAAGGATGGACTGGTACTCGGGATGCAGTTGGATGGTATCGGCGACGATTCGTTCCAACGGCTCCAACGGCTGATCGTGTTGGGCCTTGTGCCAGACGTCGATATAGTAGCGGCGCAGTTGGTTGCGGTCGTTGCCGAACATCATCAGCTGTATACCTTGTCTTTGTATTCACACAGGTCCTCGATTATACACGCCCCGCATTTTGGTCTGCGCGCCAGGCAGACGTAGCGGCCGTGCAGGATGAGCCAGTGGTGGGCGTCCTGTTTGAACTCGTCCGGGATGAATTTTTCCAGCTTTTTTTCCACCTCCAGCACCGTCCTGCCCGGTGCGATCCTGGTGCGGTT
>JASBUE010000085.1 GCA_030148045.1 Candidatus Tenderia sp. | reverse complement strand
GACGGCGGCGAGTTCACCGGTCATGTTTTTAACAGCATGCAGGAGAAGGACATCCTGCGCATCGAGGGGCCCTACGGCACCTTTACGCTGCAGGAGGATTCGGAGCGGCCCATGATCTTTATCGCTGGCGGCACCGGTCTGGCCCCCATCAAGGCCATCATCGAGCATGCCCTTCAGGAAGGCGTGACCCGCCCGATCCATTTTTACTGGGGCGTGCGCAGCAAGGCCGATCTGTATCTTGCCGATCTGCCCGAGGCGTGGGCCCGGCACGACAATATCAGCTATACGCCGGTATTATCCGAGCCCCGGCCGCAAGATAACTGGCAGGGGCGCAGCGGGCTGGTGCACCAAGCGGTATTGCAGGATGTCGACGATCTGTTCAACTACGACGTCTACGCCAGCGGCCCGCCGGCCATGGTGGAGGCGGTGCGCCAAGGCGTCATCCTTAACGGGCTGGCTTCACAGCACTTCTTCTTCGACAGTTTCGATTTTGCCGAGGTGTAGGGTGCGCACTGCGCACCCTATGGGTGATCAGGCCGGGTTGGGCGCCGATTCCAGGCGTGGCGACTCGCTGGCCGGCGACTGCGCCAACTGCACCAGGCCGGTCTTCAGCTCCGGTTGTACCAAGCCGTCCGAGGTCAAGGCCAGGCCGCGGCGGTAACATTCCAGGGCTTGGGGCTGTTCGTTGAGGAAGGCCAGCAGGTTGCCCAGTTCCTGATAGGTCTCGGCATTGGGGGTGATCCTGAGGCTGGCCTCCAGGTATTCGCGCGCCGCCTCCCATTGGTGCGAACGCAGGGCCAGGCGCCCCAGGCTCAGCAGCAGGACCGGGTTGTCGGGGTGTTTCTTGAGCCAGTTGCGGCCGCGCGCCAAGTGAATCTCCGCGTCGCCGTCCAGCAAGCCGAAGACGTAGACCAGGGCATCGCTCCACTTTTTGTTAAGTCGACGGTAGAGGATTTCCTCCACCGCATCGCCCTGACCGAAATTGATCATGCTGATGGTAAAGTCGGCGACGATGTCCTCCTTGTCGCGCAGGTCCTGGGGCATCTTGCGCCACACTTCCCACAGTGCCTTGGCGTCCTTGTGCCGGGCGATGTGCTTGATCATCCCCGAATAGGCCAGATGTTCAAGCTTGTAATAATCATACTGGGGCAAGGCTTTGTGATGTCTAAGCTGCGGCAACAGCGCCATCAGTCCGGGCCAATCGCCGCTGTCACTGTACAGCCGCGCCAGCAGCTTGAGCACGGCCGGATCCTTGTGCTGACTGTTGGGCAGGCGGTTGAGGGTGCGGATGGCCTGGTCGGCGTGGCCGAAATCGGCCTGGATCTGAGCCTGGGCCACCGTCAGGGCGAGGGAATCCTTGGGTGTCTTCTGCTGCGCCAGCTGGATATAGCCGTCGCGGCGTGATTCCACGCCCTGCCCCTGGGCGGCACGGGCCGCGCCCAGATAGGCCAGCGGCGCCAGCTCCTGATGCTTTGCACTCTTGAGCAGCAGTTTCTCGGCCGCTTGCCACTGGCCCAGATGGAGTTTCATCATGCCCTTTTCCAGCTGCTTGCGACCCACCTCGACGCCGTGCACCTTGCGCCAGCGGCGCAGTCGCTTGGGCAGCAGGCCGGTGGCGATGAGCAGACGGAACAATGCGTAAAGGGCGATAAAGCCGAGCAGCATCACCACGGCGAACAGGGTAAAGCTGGTCTCGACGGTCCAGTCCCGGAAGGTAATCATGATGTAGCCCGGGTCCTGCATGGCAAATACGGCGACCAACGCCGCGGCGATCAAGACGATAATGGTGGTAATGACGAGTTTCATGATTCAGCCACCTCCTCGCCGGCGGCGCTCTGCTGTTGCTCGCGCCAGTCTTTCAAGGCGCGCAAGGGCGCCGAGATGTCGGGCAATTCGGGCTGCAGTTCCAGCGCCTCATAGGATGACAAAGCGGCGATCATGTTTTGGGTGCTGGCGGCGGCGCTGTTGAAATAGCGTTCCAGCCATTGCTTGGCCGTTTCAATGCTGTTGCGAAAGCTCTGCGTGTCGCGCTGCATCAGCGCCAGGCGCGCCGCTTCCAATTTCAAACGTAGATTCTGTTGCAAAAAGAAGCGTTGGCCCGGCGGCAGCAGGGCGGTGTCCGCGGCGCTGTTTCGGCGGATGGTGACCAGTCCCTTGAGGTCGCTCCAGACCTTGCTGAAGAAGCCGCTGACCCCACTCACCTCTTGCTGCTCCGCGTCGCCTGGCTGTTCGGCATCGCTCGGTCGCTCTTCATGGCGCAGCGGCAGATTGTCCACGGAGTCTTCCAGCTCACTCAGGGTCAGGGCGATGGCGCTGATGTCTGGGGGGGCGATATTGCGCAGGGCCATGATGGCCTCGGCGTCGCCTCGAAATCGGCACCCGCAGCGCCGCCGTCCTCGAGCACCAAGCCCACACAG
>JASBUE010000081.1 GCA_030148045.1 Candidatus Tenderia sp. | reverse complement strand
TGATCATCGAAACTGATATCCTTCACCCGGCCGATGCGCACCCCGGCCATGGTCACCGGCGCGCGCTCCTTGAGACCGCCGATGTTGTCGAAGCGGGCGATGAGTGGATAGCCGCCCTCCTCGCCGAACTCGCTCAGATTGCTCACCTTCATGGCCAGCACGAACAGCGCGCCCAGGCCGGCGGCGACGAAGATACCCACGAGAATCTCCACATTTTTATTCTGAAACATATCAGCCGTTCCCTTAATCGAACATCAACGCCGTCAAGACAAAATCCAGTCCCAGCACCGCCAGCGAGGCATGCACCACGGTATGGGTGGTGGCCCGCGCCACCCCTTCGGAGGTGGGCACGCTATCGTAACCTTCAAACACGGCGATCCAGGTCACCACGATGCCGAAGACGATACTCTTGATGACGCCGTTGATGATGTCGTCGTAAAAATCGACACGGTCCTGAATCTGCGACCAGAAGGCGCCGCTGTCCACCCCCAACAGCCCGACACCGACGAAATAGCCGCCCATCACGCCGACGGCGCTGAAGATGGCCGCCAGCAGCGGCATGGAGAGCATGCCGGCGACGAAGCGCGGCACCACCACGCGCTTGACCGGGTCCACCGCCATCATCTCCATGCCGGAGAGTTGCTCGGTGGCCTTCATCAGGCCGATCTCGGCGGTCAGAGCCGACCCGGCACGGCCGGCGAACAGCAGGGCGGTGACCACCGGCCCCAACTCGCGCACCAGCGACAACGCCACCATGACGCCGAGTGATTCCTCGGCGCCGAAATCCACCAGGGTATTGTAGCCCTGCAACCCCAGCACCATGCCCACGAACAGACCGGCGACGACGATGATCAGTAGCGACAGCACGCCCACCGAATACATCTGCTGCAACAACAGACGCAGGCGCGGCAACAGGCTGGGCAGGCCGGCGACGATAGACAGAAAGAACAAATGCCCACGCCCCAGGCGCTCGAAAAAATCGAGCCCGGAGCGGCCCAGTCTGCGCAGCCACTGCATCAGTCTGACGTCCCCGCCATGAGGTCCTCGACATAGTCCGGGGCCGGATAGTGAAACGGCACCGGCCCGTCCGGTTGGGCATGGATGAACTGCTGCACCCAGTCGGAATCGGAATCCTCCAGCTCATCGGGCGTGCCCTGCCCCATCACCTTGCCGCCGGAGAGCACGTAGACGTAATCGGCGATGGCCGAGGTCTCGGCCACATCGTGAGAGACGATGATACTGGTCAGCCCCAGGGCGTCATTGAGCTTGCGGATCAGCTGCACGATCACCCCCATGGAGATGGGGTCCTGGCCGGTAAAGGGCTCGTCGTACATGATCATCATCGGGTCCAGGGCGATGGCCCGCGCCAGAGCGACGCGCCGCGCCATGCCGCCGGACAATTCACTGGGCTGCAGCTCGCGCGCACCGCGCAGCCCCACCGCCTCCAGCTTCATCAACACCAGGTCGCGGATCAAGGCCTCCGGCAACGCGGTGTGCTCGCGGACGGGGAAGGCGATGTTGTCGTAGACATTGAGATCAGTGAGCAGGGCACCGCTCTGAAACAGCATGCCCATGCGCTTGCGCAGCTCATAGAGGGCCGATTGCGAAAGACGATGCACGTTCCGCCCGTCCACCTCCACGGTGCCCTGATCGGGGCGCAGCTGACCGCCGATCAGGCGCAACAACGTCGTCTTGCCGGTACCGCTGGGACCCATGATGGCGGTCACTTTGCCGCGCCGGATGTCGAGATCGATATTGTCGAAGATCGTGCGCGTAGCGCGACGAAAAGTCAGTCCGCGGATCCTGACCAGCACATCACCTATATTTTGATTGTTATTGTCCATCATGATTGAACGTCGGGTCAGTCGACTGTTTTTATTCGCCGGCGATGGTCATATTCTCGATGAGAATGGAACCGCTGCGCACGTTGCCGCGCAAGTCTACATCATTGCCGATGGCGATTATATCCTTGAACATCTGTTTCAGGTTGCCCGCCACGGTCAATTCCTCCACCGGATATTGAATCTCACCGCCCTCGATCCAGTAACCCGCCGCACCGCGCGAATAATCACCGGTGACCATGTTGGTGCCGTGGCCCATCATGTCGGTAATCAGCAGACCGGTGCCCATTTGGCGGCACAGGGCGTGCAGATCGTCCTCGCCGTGGGAGATAAACACATTGCGCGTACCGCCGGCGTTGGCGGTGGTCTGCATGTTTAGACGGCGGGCGGCATAACTGTCCAGGATATAGCCCTGCACCACGCCGTCGACGACCAGATCGCGATCGCGGGTGGCCACCCCTTCGCGATCGAAGGGGGCGCTGTAGAGACCGCGCGGCAACAGCGGCCGCTCATCGATACGGACAAACTCGGGAAACACCTGCTCGCCGATGCTGTCGAGCAGATAAGATGACTTGCGGTACTGGGCACTGCCGCGAATGGCGCCGAGGAAACCGGAGATCAGCCCGCCGGCCTGTTCGGCGGCGAAGATCACCGGCATCTGGCGCGT
>JASBUE010000072.1 GCA_030148045.1 Candidatus Tenderia sp. | reverse complement strand
GTCGTCGGTGGAACAACAGGAGACGATGGCCTTCAGGGGGGCGGGGCGGCGGGCGGCCACCTGCAGTGCATTGAACCCTCCCCAGGAAATGCCCATCATGCCCACGTTTCCGTCGCACCAGGGCTGCGCCTCCAGCCAGTTCATGATATCGACACCATCGTCCAGCTCCCGCTGCAGGTATTCATCCCGCAACACACCTTCCGAATCGCCGCTGCCGCGAATATCGACGCGGATGCAGGCATAGCCGTGGCCGGCGAAATAGGGATGCATCATGGCGTCGCGCGCGCGTGTGGAATCCCGTTTACGGTAAGGGATGTATTCCAGGATGGCGGGGACGGGGTGCCGCTGCGCATCCTCCGGCAACCACAAGCGCGCCGCCAGACGTATCCCGTCAGGCATGGGGATCCAGACGTTCTCGATTGCCTTCACCTTGTACGGATATTTTTGGACGATTCGCATCGGCTCATCCTATGTGGTTTCGAATTCAAACGGCAACATGGCCAGGGCGGTTTGATAATTCCGTTCCAACGCCTCCGCCGTATCTGCCCCCATGAAAATGACGGCGATCTCATAGCTGTAACTGTCCTGGTTACGCAACCCGGACAGCCGCATACCCGCTTGGACATGCAGCAGAACCTCGGCGTCGGGAAAACGCTGTCTCACCTTCTCAATCTCGCCGCGACCAGGAACGCGGGTCACCAAGGCGTCCTCATGCCGCCGCACCATGAACTTGGCCGCATACCGATAGCGGCCTTCGCCCTGGGGGAAGTCGGGCCTGCGCCCCAGGGCGACATCGATATTGACGGCATGGTGGTACTCGCCGTCCACCATCTTGAACAGGGGGCAATGGGACTTGGAAATACGGGTGTTGATCTCCAACAGCCGGATTTCGTCCTTGCCGGGCGCCCAATAGAATTCGATATTGAAGGGTGAATTATCGTAACCGATGTGCTGTAGCACCCTTGTCGTGGCGTCGATCATGCGTCGTTTAATGCGGGCGGGAAACATGGAAGGATACTGGTAACGGGAAAAGGAGGATTGATACCTCCCTTCGCGAATCGAATCGATGACACCGTAGACATGCACCTCCCCCTGGTAAGCATAGCCCTCCAGCGTGCATTGATGGCCCTCGGAGATAATGCCCTCGGCGATGCAGTGATTACCGTCGACGGTGGCAATATCCGCCGGCAAATCGGCAAACCTCAGAATATAGTTGAACGGCTCGCCGAAATGACCGATGCCCTGGCGGATCTTCTCCAGGCTTTGCCGCAATTCATTTTGGTCATGCACCTTGAAACCGAGATAGGAAGAGGCCGCTTTGACCGGCTTGAGCCAGAACGGGAATTCCAGTCCGATCCCCTCTTCCGCATTCGCATCAAAGGGGTCGATATGTTCAAAGGGCGGAATGAACTCCGGACAGACCTCCGCCTGGCAAATGCGGCTCCAGTACTTGTGCTCGCACTTCAGCACCGCTTCGAGGCTGGCGCCATTTAGTCCATAGCGTTGCTGCAGGATTGGCAGCACGGTACTGACCGGAAAATCCCAGTAGCCGATGATGGCGTCGATGGAATCATCGAAAGCATCGAGGCGCTGCTGCGCCTGCTGCAAAAACTCACGGACCAGAAAGCGCTCGCCCTGCTTGATATCGCTGTAGTCGATCAACGAGCGATAACGATACTCGCCGGCATGGCGCAAATTCCGCAACTGGGACAGATTGAAGTCATCCAGCCCGATGATGAATATATTTTTCGCCATATACGCCTTCATTATTCGCGTCGGCAAATGAAGAGCTTAGACTTGTTATGGCGGCGCTCGCCGGCGCTGCAGCAGGTGGCGCTTATCGGCTCGCCACTCTCTCCAAATATGGCACAAAGGCGCGGTCAGTCAAACGCGAGGCAGCCACGTTCACAACCGGCAATATCCCTTTACTTGAAGCCCCGCGCTTCGCGGATGCGCTCATAGGCGCTGCGGATCTCATGAGTCTTCTCCTGCGCCAGTTTCATCATCTCCTTGGGCAGACCCTTGGCTGCGAGTTTGTCGGGATGGTGCTGACTGGTCAGGCGGCGATAGGCGCGCTTCACCTCGGTATCGCTGGCGCTCTCATCGATATTGAGGATGGCATAGGCATCTTCCAACGAGGGCCCCTGGTCGCCTCCGGCCTGCTGGTGATGAATCTCCGCCTGAATCATGGTCACCAGCCGCTCGAAGGCGTCCAGTGGAAAACCGAGCACGGCGCAGATCTTTTCCATCACCTGACGCTCGCTGGCCTGGAGGCTACCATCGGCAAAGGCGGCGCTGATCTGGATCTCGATAAACATGCGCGTCAGGTTTTGCTGTCCCCGCAAGGCGCCCTTGAGGGCCGCCAGCTGGGCATCGAGGTCAAAGTCGGGTTGTTTGCCGCGCCCGAACCAATCGATGGCCATGCGCTGGGCGTTGTCATTCAGGCCCATGCGCTGCATGACCTGGCGCGCCAGGGCGATCTCCGGCTCGGAGACACGGCCGTCGGCCTTGGCCAGGTGGCCCATGACGCTGAAGGTGGCCTCGAAAAAGACCTTTTGTATCTGCACCTGGTGCTTGGCCAGGGAACTGAGCAGAAAGCCGCCCGCCACCCGCGTCAGATTTTTGTCCAGCTGATGGCCCAGGATGAGACCGATCAGCAGGCCGAGAAAACCGCCCAGCCAGTACCCCAGCAGTGCGCCTATCAGCTTACCCAGCAATGTTGTTCTCCTTGCATAGTCGTTTGCGAAACTACACAGTTTACATGCTCGCAGCGTCAGCGTCGCGTCATCGCCGCGGCCGGGGATGTATAATCAAGGCCCTGGACACACGATCAGAAATTCACAAACAGAAAGGTCAACCGTGCGCGACAACATGCTTTCCCCTACTCTGCAGCTCGCCCTCGATTTGATCGGCCGGCCCTCAGTCACGCCGGAAGACGCCGGCTGCCAGCAGATCATGATCGCCCGTCTGCAGGCCATCGGTTTCCAGGTCGAGCCGCTGCGCTTCGAGGAGGTGGACAACTTCTGGGCCCGGTGCGGCGACAGCGGCCCGCTGTTCGCCTTCGCCGGCCATACCGACGTGGTCCCCACCGGGCCGCTGGATCAGTGGGATTCCCACCCCTTCGACCCGCAGATCCGTGATGGCCTGCTCTACGGCCGTGGCGCCGCCGATATGAAAGGCAGCTTGGCGGCCATGGTGACCGCCTGCGAGCGCTTCGTTGCCAAGCACCCCAAGCACAAGGGCTCCATC
>JASBUE010000066.1 GCA_030148045.1 Candidatus Tenderia sp. | reverse complement strand
AACGGCTGAACACGGCATATTAGGTTGCCGGGTTAATAACAGGGAACCAATTCATGGGAATCAAATGCGGCATCGTCGGTCTGCCCAACGTCGGCAAATCGACCCTTTTCAACGCCCTGACCAAGGCGGCTATCGAGGCGGCCAACTACCCCTTCTGTACCATTGAGCCCAATGTCGGCGTGGTGCCCATTCCCGATCCGCGCCAGGACACGCTGGCCGAGATCGTCAAGCCCGAGCGCGTCGTGCCCACCACCATGGAGTTCGTCGATATCGCCGGTCTGGTGGCGGGCGCCTCAAAGGGCGAAGGGCTGGGCAACAAGTTTCTCGCAAATATCCGCGAAACCGACGCCATTGCCCACGTGGTGCGCTGTTTCGAAGACGGCAACGTGGTCCACGTGGCCGGCCGGATCGATCCGCTGGATGACATCGAGGTGATCAACACCGAGTTGTGCCTGGCCGACCTGGAGACCGTGGAGAAGGCCATCCAGCGTCTCAGCCGCGTGGCCAAGAGCGGCGACAAGGAGGCCAAGGCCCGGCTGGTGCTATGCGAGCACCTCAGGGGTCAGCTCGATGCCGGTATGCCGGTGCGCGCCATGGGGCTGGATACGGAACAGCTCAGGCTGAGCCGCGATCTGCACCTGCTCACCGTCAAACCGACCCTGTATATCGCCAACGTGGCCGAGGGTGGTTTCGACAACAATCCGTACCTGGATAAAGTGCGCGAGCTGGCCGAATCCGAAGGGGCCGAGGTAGTGCCGGTATGCGCCGTCATCGAGTCCGAGCTGGTCGATCTGGATGAGGAAGAGAAGGCAATGTTTCTGGCCGAGATGGGGCTGGAAGAGCCGGGCCTCAACCGTGTCATCCGCGCCGCTTACAAACTGTTGGGGTTGCAGACCTACTTCACCGCCGGGGTGAAGGAGGTGCGTGCCTGGACGGTCAAGGTGGGCGCCACGGCGCCCCAGGCCGCCGGTGTCATCCATACCGATTTCGAGAAGGGCTTTATCCGCGCCGAGGTGGTGGCCTATGAGGACTTCATCAAAGGCAACGGTGAGCAGGGCGCCAAGGAGGCGGGCAAATGGCGCCTCGAAGGCAAGGACTATGTCGTCCAGGATGGCGATGTGATTCACTTCCGCTTCAACGTTTAGCAGGCTGGGGGCGTTTGCCTTGACAAGCAAAGGCTAAACCGGGAAAATTCGCAATCCTTGTCCGTGGGCCTTCCGCCCGATACGAATGGCTACGTAGCTCAGCTGGTTAGAGCACATCACTCATAATGATGGGGTCCCCTGTTCGAATCAGGGCGTAGCCACCATTCCCTATTCCCTTGCTTTTGCTTTGCTGCGCGCCGATTTGCATCCATGCTGGTTTCTTGATTAGGGTATCTTTACCACCGACCTTGCTAGCAACGAGACATTAATGGTTAAAAAAGTCGTCGTAAAAGAGAGTGGCATCCACGGTCTGGGCCTGTTCGCCAAAAAGAAGATCAGCGAGGGCGAGGTGATCGGCGCCATCAAGCCCAACCGTGCCGACCGGGACGGTCCGCACGTCCTGTGGGTTTCGGAGACGGAGGGCCACACGGTGGAGGGGCCGTTGAAATACATCAATCACAGCGCCGCTCCCAACGCCTGTTATTGCGATGACCTGACGGTGATTGCCTTGCAGGATATCCGGGCGGGTGACGAGATTACCCATAATTACGGCGAAGACTGGCGCCAGGAATAGCCGATTTCCGGTCTGAAACAGGGCGCTGCCGGCCAGGTCAGCCGGCCGCTGCGCAGCCAACCCCGCGCTGCGCGCTTGGTGCCGCATCCCCTTGAGGATCGCAAGCCCCATGGTGTTGCTCAAAAATCGCCCCGATCTGCCGATGCATACTGTACGCCGGGAATACGACAAGCGCTGGAAAGGGGTGAATCTTTATGCAGGCCAGGGGTTCTTTGCCTATGTCCGCAGTGGTATTTGCAGCTGTTTTGACCAGCCTGTGGTTGTCTGCCCTTGCCTGGGGTGACGAAAAACTCATTCCCGAAGCAATCGACGGCGCTGTTCTGCAATCCGGTGATATTTTACTGCCATGACGCCAAGTGTCGCCACAATTACCCTGCGGTCAGGCGGGTCCTGCAATGTGGTTATGGTTATAGCCGGAGCGACTGGTTTCGTGGCGGCTTTGCCGAAGAGAAGAAAAGGCGAAGGCTTGTCCCGCTCTGAATGAATAGGTCTGCTGTGTCCTCACTTTCGTTCAATTATTGGTCCATGCGCACCAATCTGGTGATTATCATTCTGGCGATGGCGCTCGTCGGCGTGGTCCTCGTAATGGTAACCGGTGCGGTCTATCGTAATCTGGCTTTGGAAAACCAGCACAAGCTGCTGGCAGACATCCTCGAGCTGGGGGTGCTCGAGCAACTGGAAGATGCGGAAAGACACGCCGATGCGTTCGGGCGCTCTCTTCAGGCGGGTGAAGATTTTCGTCAGGCCCTGGCGCAAGGTCCGCGCGCCCGCCTGGAGACCGTGTTGGCCCAGTCCGTCGGTCGTGATTTCGCCGCCTATTCCGGTCTCGATATCAAGCGCATGACCGTGTTCGATCGCAATTACCGTCCCGTTGCCGATCTCGAAGTTGCGCCGATGGAGGCGGGCGGCGCTGATCCTCCCTGTCCCGCCCTGATCGAGCAGGCTAAGCGGGTAAGTGACGATTTTGACGTGGATTCCACGCTATGCCAGATGAATGGCAGGGGCTATCTGGTCACGCTCGTAGGCATCGATGGCGGGCGGCAGGGATATGTGCGGTTCGTTACCGACCCTGTGCTGAATATCAGGAAAATTGAAAAGCTTATGGGGATGCCGTTGCTGATCGGCTTCGGCAATGGGCGGGAGGCATATCGTTCGCAGTCCTGGCGGGATGTATCCGGCCCGGATACGGCTGTCAGAGTCGATCACAGCCTGAAAGCGCCGAACGGTGAGGAGCACCTGTTCGTCAGCCTTGTCTTCGATGTGGCGGGTTTCTCCTATAAATTGGAAAGGACGGAAGCCTTCATTCTTGCGGGCGCAGGCGTAATCACGCTCGTCGCCGTCCTGATCGCGCTCTCGCTGCTGCAGAGGAACACCCTTTCGCCCCTTGGCCTGTTGACGCGGCAATTGCGTCTGCTCAGGGAGGACAAAGAACACCTGGGCGAGCAGGTGCAGGTCGCCGGCAACAAGGAGTTGTGCCAACTCGCCACCGATTTCAATGCCGTCTCGAGCGAGCTCAAGGATGTTTACCAGAAACTGGAGCGGCTGGCCTTTACCGATAGCCTAACCGGCCTGCCCAATCGCGAACTCTTTTACGAGCGGCTCAGGCAGCTGATCCTGCTGATGCGCCTCGCGCCGTCCGAATTCTCGCTTTTCGTCATGGACCTGGACCGCTTCAAGCTTATCAACGACACCTTGGGGCATCATGTGGGCGACGAGTTGCTGTGTCAGGCCGGCGCCCGTATCGATGCCGCCGTGCGCGAGATGAACACCATCGCGCGCCTCGGCGGCGACGAGTTTGCCGTCCTGTTGCCCAAGGTGGTCGACAGGCAGGGGGCGATAATCGTCGTGGGACGAATTCATGCCGCACTCTCTGAGCCTTTCATTATTGACGGCCATCATCTTCATGCCGGGGTCAGCATCGGCGTCGTCATGTACCCCTATCACGGCGAAAATCAGCATGAGCTGGTTCAGCGTGCCGAGGTCGCCATGTATCACGCCAAGCGAAACCAGATGGGGTTTGCGTTTTACGAGGCCCAAATAGACAAGCACGACGTACTCGAGCTGACCCTGGAGACCGAACTCAAGCACGCCATTCACAGCGACGCCCTCAAGCTGTTCTACCAGCCCAAGATCATGGTCGACAGCGGCGAGGTCTACGGCGTCGAGGCCTTGTTGCGCTGGAACCATCCGCAGCGGGGCTTTATTCCGCCTGACTCGTTTATTCCCATGGCGGAGCAGACCGGGCTGATTCATCCGCTCACCCAGTGGGTATTGAAGACCGCCGTGAATCAGGTCAAAGCCTGGCATGACCGGGGTCTGATGTTGAACGTGGCCATCAACCTGTCGGCCCAGAGCCTGCGCGATCCCAGTCTGGTCGACACTATCGAGGCGGCCTTGACCGGGGCCGGCCTGGCGCCCCACCACCTGACCCTGGAGCTGACGGAAACGGCGGTCATGTCCGATCCGTGCCGGGCGCTGGATATCCTTACCGAGCTGGATCAGAAAGGGGTCATGCTGTCCATCGATGATTTCGGCACGGGTTATTCCTCGCTGGCCTATCTGAAGCAGCTGCCCATGGATGAACTCAAGATCGACCGCTCCTTCGTGATGGAGATGGACAAGGACAAGAACGATGCGGTCATCGTCCACTCTACCATCGATCTGGCGCATAACATGGGGCTCAAGGTGGTGGCCGAGGGGGTCGAAACCGATCAATCCTGGCATACCCTCAAAGCGCTCGGCTGTGACATGGGGCAGGGGTACCACCTGTGCAAACCGGTGGAGCCGGACAGTCTCATGGAGTGGCTCGACAGCTCCGATTGGCGCGCGCCGTGCTAAGGTTGTCCCGAGCGGTCCAGACGGCGATAGGAGATCGCCTCGCTCAAATAGGCCGTGCCGATAGTCTCGCTGCCATCCAGGTCGGCGATGGTGCGCGCCACCCGCAGGATGCGATGGCTGGCCCGCGCCGACAGCCCCAGCCGCTCCATGGCCTGCTCCAGCAAGGCGCGGTTGGCGGCATCCAGACGGCAATAGCGGTCGATCTCGCGGCTGCCGAGGCGGTGATTGGCCTTGCCGGCGCGCCGCTGCTGCAATGCCCTGGCCTGTTCCACCCGGCGTCTCACTGTGGCACTGGCCTCGCTGTCCTGATGCTGTTCGCTGTAGAGCATCTCCCGGGGCAGCGGCGGCACCTCGATATGCATGTCGATGCGATCGAGTATGGGGCCTGAGATGCGGGCGCGGTAGCGCTGCACCTGATCGGCGGTGCAGCGACAGCGGCCAGTGGCATCGCCCAGATAACCGCAGGGGCAGGGGTTCATGGCGGCGATGAGCTGAAAGCGGGCCGGAAACTCGGCCTGGCGCGCCGCGCGCGAAATGGTCACCTTGCCCGACTCCAGCGGTTCGCGCAGCACCTCCAGCACGCGCCGGTCGTATTCCGGCAGTTCATCCAGAAACATCACGCCGTTGTGGGCCAGGGAGATCTCCCTCGGGCGCTGGTTGCCGCCACCGCCCACCAGCGCCACGCCGGAGGCGGTGTGGTGCGGGGCACGGAAGGGGCGCTGCTTCCAATTGGCGGGATCGAAGCCGCCCTGGCTGATGGATTGGATGGCCGCCGTCTCCAGCGCCTCCGCCTCGGTCATGGTGGGCAGGATACCGGGCAGGCGGCTGGCCAGCATGGTCTTGCCGGTGCCGGGCGGGCCGACCATCAATAGGGAATGACCGCCGGCGGCGGCGATTTCCAGTGCCCGCTTGGCGTGGTGCTGGCCGCGCACATCGCTAAGATCGGTATGGGTATCGGGCTGGCCGGGGACGGTCATGCGCGGCAGCGGCGGTAACGTCTCGCTGGCGTTAAGGTGGGCGCAGACCTTCAGCAGATGATCGGTGGCGAGGATAATGGCGTCGCCCGCCAGGGTGGCCTCGGCGCCGTTCTCCTGCGGCAGCAGCAGCGCCCGTCCGGCCCTGCCGCTCTGGGCCGCCACTGGCAGTACACCGCGGATGCCGCGCAGTTCACCGCTCAGGGCCAGTTCGCCGACGAACTCGTAGTCGCCCAGTTTCTCCCTGGGGATCTGGTTCGATGCCGCCAGGATGCCCAGGGCGATGGGAAGATCGAAGCGGCCGCCCTCCTTGGGCAGGTCGGCGGGCGCCAGGTTGATGGTGATACGTCGGGCGGGAAACTCGAACTGGCTGTTCAACAAGGCGCCGCGCACGCGGTCCTTGCTCTCTTTGACCGCCGCCTCCGGCAGACCGACGATGTTCAGGCTGGGCAGCCCGTTGGCCAGGTGAACCTCCACCGTCACCAGCGGTGCGTCGATCCCGGCCCCGGCACGGCTGTATACAACAGCAAGCGACATATATGACTGACCCCCTTTGTCATCAGGGTTCGATTATCGCCAAGCGCGGCGCGGCTGGCAAACCTCCTGTGATTCGCGGTGCCGTCATATCAAACACAGCGGCACTATAAATTGCTGGACTGTTCTTCCTTGAGCTGCTGCTCCAGGTGTTCAACCTGGTTCTGCAATGCATCCAGTTTGGCGCGGCTGCGTGCCAGCAGGGCGGACTGTACTTCGAACTCCTCGCGTGTCACCAGGTCCAGCTTGTTGAAGGTCGACTGCAGTACGGCGTGGAAATTTCTCTCCAGATCCTGCTGCAGTTCGCGTATTCCCGCCGGCACCGAATCGGCCAGTTTTTTGGCCAGGTCGTCGAGCGTTTTCGGGTCGATCATTTCTGTCTCCTCCTTAAAGGTTTGTATTTCTTAGTTTACGCCAAATTGGTGCATTGCCACACGCCCTGAAATTGCGCACCAGTCTGGTGCGTCCACCCCTGGGCGTACGCTCGAAATGGTGCGCTGATCTCTTGAGGGGGCCGGTGTGTCGCAGTAACTATATGAAAAAAATTTATTTTTCAGATTGGCACGGCTTGTGCTCTCAGGGGTTACACGGCTGGATGATTAACGCAGGCGTACGTGAATTTCCAAGTTTAAAGGAGAGAGCAATGAAACTGGTGACAGCAATTATCAAACCGTTCAAGTTGGACGACGTCCGCGAAGCGCTCTCAGACATCGGTGTCCAGGGGATTACCGTGACTGAGGTGAAAGGGTTCGGCCGCCAGAAAGGCCACACCGAACTGTATCGCGGCGCCGAGTACGTGGTGGATTTTCTTCCCAAGGTCAAGATCGATGTGGCGATTGCAGAGGATCTGCTCGATCAGGTGATCGAAGCCATCAGCAAGGCAGCGAATACAGGCAAGATCGGCGACGGCAAGATCTTCGTCTCCGGCCTGGAGCAGGTGGTTCGAATTCGTACCGGGGAAACCGGCACAGAAGCCCTTTAAAAGCAATCGGGAGATTACAAGATGGAAAATAATATTTTTCAACTGCAATATGCCATGGACACCTTTTACTTTCTGGTGTGCGGCGCATTGGTCATGTGGATGGCGGCCGGGTTCGCCATGCTCGAGGCGGGCATGGTCCGCTCCAAGAACACCACGGAAATTCTCACCAAGAACATTGCCCTGTTTGCGATTGCCAGCACCATGTATCTGATCAGCGGTTACCAGATCATGTACGACGGCGGCTGGTTCCTCGCCGGCATCGCCGGCGGTGAATCACTGGTGGCCGACGCCCTGGCGGCTTCGGCCGAGGAAGGATTCGAAGGCGGCTCCGTCTATTCGGGCGCGTCCGATTTCTTCTTCCAGGTCGTCTTCGTCGCCACCGCCATGTCCATCGTCTCCGGTGCCGTGGCCGAGCGCATGAAGCTGTGGGCCTTCCTGGCCTTCGCCGTGGTCATGACCGCCTTCATCTATCCCATGGAAGGCGCCTGGACCTGGGGCGGCAGCGATGTCTTCGGCATGTACAACCTGGGTGACCTGGGCTTCTCCGATTTCGCCGGTTCCGGTATCGTCCACATGGCCGGTGCCGCCGCGGCCCTGGCCGGCGTGCTGGTGCTCGGTGCCCGTAAAGGCAAGTACGGTCCCGACGGCCAGGTCAACGCCATCCCCGGCACCAACATGCCCTTGGTGACCCTGGGCACCTTCATCCTGTGGATGGGCTGGTTCGGCTTCAACGGCGGTTCGGTCCTGAAGCTGGGCGACATCGCCAACGCCAACTCCGTCGCCATGGTATTCCTGAACACCAACGCCGCGGCGGCCGGCGGTGTCCTCGCCGCGCTGATCACCGCCCGCGTCATGTTCGGCAAGGCCGATCTGACCATGGCCTGTAACGGGGCCCTGGCCGGCCTGGTGGCCATCACCGCCGAGCCCTCCACGCCCACCCCGCTGATGGCGACCATTATCGGTGCCATCGGTGGCCTGATCGTGGTCTTCAGCATCGTCGGCTTGGATAAAATGAAGATCGACGATCCGGTCGGTGCCATCTCCGTTCACGGCGTGGTCGGCATCTGGGGCCTGCTGGCGGTGCCGTTGACCAATGACGGCGCCAGTTTCACGGGCCAGATCATCGGCGCTCTCACCATCTTCGTCTGGGTCTTCGGCGTCAGCCTGGCGGTCTGGTTCGCCCTCAAGGCGGTCATGGGCGTGCGCGTCTCCGAGGAGGACGAGTACAATGGTGTGGACCTGGCCGAATGTGGTCTGGAGGCCTACCCGGAGTTCACATCAGGCAAGTAACACCAACCTCCCTAAAGCTGGTGTTGACGCCCGGGCCGAAAACCCGGGCGTTTTTTTGTGTAAGCTATTCGGAAACGACAAGAAGATTACCGCGTTGCCTCAATTGCGCCTGCAACAACTCATCTGTGACCGGCTCAACCCCGTCGACCTTGAGATCGGCGCGGCCGAAGTTGTCTGCCTCTCCGGTCCCTCCGGCTCGGGCAAGTCGACCTTGCTGCGTGCCGTCGCCGATCTCGATCCACATCAAGGGAAGGTGTGGCTCGACGAGCAGGAACAGGCCAGTATGCCGCCGCCGCAGTGGCGCGGCCGGGTCGGTATGCTGGCGGCCGAAAGCCTGTGGTGGTTCGACGACGTGCGGCCCCACTTCGCCGGCTTCGAACAGCAATGGTTCGAGATGCTCGGCTTCGAGCTGCGCGTACTCGACTGGCAGGTGAGCCGGCTTTCCAGCGGCGAACGTCAGCGCCTGGCCTTGTTGCGGCTGCTGTCCCACAAACCCCAGGCCTTGCTGCTGGACGAGCCCAGCGCCAATCTCGATGCCGACAACACCCGGTGTGTCGAAGCGCTGATCAAACACTACCGTGATTACTATCAGGCGCCGGTGTTGTGGATCAGTCACGACAGCGAACAGATCAGGCGCGTGGCGCAACGCCATTATCAACTCGAAGCAGGCAGCCTGGTGCTGCAGGGGATTCCCTCGTGAGCATCATCACCCTGTCCTGGTGGGACGTCGCCATCGCCGCACTGCTGGTGTTGTTGCTGGCGGGGCTTTCGTTCGGGCAACGCCTGGCGCTGGAAAAACAGATCCTCATCGCCGGTGTGCGTACCGTGGTGCAACTGGTGCTGGTGGGCTTGATTCTGGAGATCATCTTCGCCGACGCGCGCCTGCTCTGGGTGGTGCTCATGGCCGTGGTCATGCTCACCGTTGCCGGCTACGAAACCATGGCGCGGCAAAAGCGCCGCCTGCGCGGCTTCTGGGCCTACGGCTTCGGCACCGTGTCGCTGTTCACCTCATCCTTTACGGTGGCGCTGTTTGCGCTGTTGGTGATCATCGGCAACGAACCCTGGTACCAACCCCAATACGCCATCCCCCTGTTGGGCATGATGCTCGGCAATACCATGAACGGCATCGCCCTCAGCCTGGATCGTTTGATGAGTGCCGCATGGCAGCAACGTGCCGTCATCGAACAGCGCCTCATGCTCGGCCAGTATTGGAAAGAAGCCATCGGTGAGCTGCGCGTCGAGGCCATGCGCGCCGGCATGATCCCCACCATCAACGCCATGGCCGCCGTCGGCGTGGTCAGCCTGCCGGGCATGATGACCGGGCAAATGCTCTCCGGTACCGCGCCCATCGAGGCGGTGAAGTACCAGATCATGATCATGTTTATGGTCGCCGCCGGTGCCGGGTTTGGGACGGTGGTGGCGTTGCAATTAGGGGCGGGCAGGTTGTTTGATGAGCGGCAGCGGTTGAGGTTGGAGCGGTTGACGGCGGGGGATTGAGGTTTTGTCCCCCTCTTTCCTAAAGAGGGGTTGGGGGAGATTTCAAGGTCGATGCTACCTGACCCTTATTCAGGGTCAGGTTGGAAGCCACGGTATGTATCGCTGTCGCGATGATTTGATTTTGATGCGCTTCGAGAAACGCATCAAAATCAAGCTTGTGCGTGGCACAATCAAAACCTGTTATCTATGTCCTCGAACTCTCCTGGCTTCTGGCAGATACCCCCCTTATGCTATCAACCTGTCAAATACCAAAATTGATAGCTAAGATAAAACCATAATCACGCCACCATCGCATTGTGCATCGATTACGCCGGCAGGGCGGATAACTTCCTGAGATGTCGTGCCGGGGCCTGGAGCCGGAAATGCTTCAGATAGACGATCGAAAACAAACCGGAAATTTCGCCCTGTTCAACCTGGGCTTCCGTCCCTTCTTCCTCGGTGCGGCAGGATTCGCCGTGGTAGCCGTGGCGCTCTGGATGTTTGTCTATCTCATGAACTGGGACATCCAGCCTTATTACGGATTGCCCGCAGTGATGTGGCATGGTCATGAGATGATCTTCGGCTACGCCATGGCGGTGATCGCAGGTTTCTTGCTGACGGCGGTGCGCAACTGGACCAGCATCCCGACTCTGAACGGTACGCCCTTGCTGTTGCTGTTTTTGCTCTGGCTGGTCGGGCGGATCGTACCATTTTTCTCTGATGTGTTGTTAATCGGTGTGGTGGCGCTGGCCGATTGCCTGTTTGAGGTGCTGCTGATATTCGCTGTTGCGGCACCGATTGTGAAGGCGAAGAAATGGAACAACCTGGCCATCGTCTTGATTCTGGCGCTGATGCTGGCTGCGCATGTGTTGTTTTATCTGGGCGTGTCGGATGTGGTGGATGATGGAGTCTATTATGGCCTCTATTCCGGATTGTATCTGATCGTGGCCTTGATCTTCGTTATGGGGCGTCGGGTAATTCCGTTTTTTATCGAGAAGGGAGTCGGGTATCCGGTTCAGCTGGTTAATCGCAACTGGCTGGATGTCTCCATGTTGTTCTTGTTCTTCTGGCTGATGGACCTGTTCCGACCAAATGGCTTGGTGGTAACACTGCTGGCGGTGCTGCTGTTTGTCTTGCATGCGTTGCGGTTGGTGGGTTGGTATACACCGGGAATTTGGCGCAAGCCGCTATTGTGGGTGTTGTATCTTGCCTATGGTTGGCTGGTGGCCGCATTTGGACTCAAGGTGATGGTTTACGTTTTCGGCATCTCGCCATTTCTTGCATTGCACGCCTTCGCCTACGGCGGCATCGGGCTGATGACTATCGGTATGATGGCGCGTGTGTCCCTGGGGCACACCGGCAGGAATATCGCCGAACCGCCGCCTGTCCTGGCCTGGGCGTTTGCCGTTCTGTTTTTGGGTGCGTTGGTGCGGGTGGTCCTGCCTTTGTTTGACTCTTCCAGTTATACATTGTGGGTTGGTCTCTCTCAGGTGTTATGGCTGATTGCGTTTGCCATATTTTTCTATGTCTGTTTTCCCATGCTGGTGAAGCCCAGGGTGGATGGCGGGTTTGGCTGACACGTCTCATGCGGATGTTTTTGTCGACACCGAAACCAAATGAACCCCATTCAAATCAGATCCAAGCAACAACTCCTTCTCTCCCCGCTTCAATTTCTTGATCTCGGCCTCCCGCTGGCTGGCAGAACTTCGGTCATGCCCATCCTCTACATAGATCAACTCCCTTGGCGCACGCCCGCGAAAATACTTCGCCCCCCGGTTGGAGGCATGCTGCTGTATGCGCCGTTCTAGATTGTTGGTGATGCCGGTATAAAGCGTACCGTCACTGCAAAGGATGATATAGACCGACCAGTCCGCCATTTTTTAGGGCCCTCATTCTCAGCACCAACTGGCCTGCGCCGCCGGCTGATGCAACACCTCCTGTACATTGGCGGCGATCACCTTGTAACCTACATTGCCATATAGCTTTTGCCGCCCCTCGTTGAGGACGTAGGTGGGACTGCCGCCGACATCGAACTCCTTGCACAGTTCGATATCGCGGCATAAAGCCGCCATGGCGCCGCCGTCATGCAATAAATCCATAATCCTCTGCGCCGGCAGTTGCATCTCTTCGGCCAGTTCCATTTGGCATTCGAGCCGGGCGATGTTTTTATTGTCGCGGAAGAATGCCTGCCGCAGACGCCAGGTGGTCTCCTCGAACAGGCTATGGCCGTCGAGTTCCGTGCGGGGTTCGGGGTCGATCTCACCCAGTTTTTCCAGCACTTGCAGCGCCTTCAGAAACAGATGGGCATTGGCGGAAGACTTGGGTACATCGCCTTGCCAGACCTTGGCGCTGATCTCCACATGCTCAAACTGCCGGCATACCTCCAGTACATGCTGGCCGAAGCCGGCGTAACCACCCTTGTCGCGCCAGCCTGCGCCGATCCGTTTTTCGGTGACTGCGAACAGGGGGATGAAGTGGTAATCCATCTGCACCTGATCACCGAACTCGCGCTGCAGTTCATCCACCCGAATCTGTGCGGCGTAGGCCCAGACGCACAACAGATCGGAGAAGTGGTCGATCACTACCGGTTTGTCGCTCATGACAGACTCCCTGTATGGAATTCATCCCAGCCCGGTGCATGGATGAGGCGGCGTTTGGTTCCACCTTAGCAGCTGTAGGCGGATGATTAAACCGTGTCCACCACGTATCATGCCGTTTATTGAGCCTTGCATAATTGGTTGACAGCTGGTGTGGTCGGCCCAGGGCCTTGATGTCACTCAATTACGAAAGTCTCAATAGTAAGGTGATAGCAAAAGCACCGCATCGACGGCGCTGAACTTGTCCGGCAAGATTTTTTCGACCGGATCGAATACCATACGCACCCTTTTGCAAGGAAAACGCAGTGACTGAATTTATTCCTGGACAACGCTGGATCAGCGAAGCCGAACTGCAGATGGGGTTGGGCACCGTGCTGGCGGTGGACGGGCGCTCGGTCACCGTGTTGTTTCTCGCCACCGGCGAAACGCGCATCTACGCGCGCGACAATGCACCGTTGAGCCGGGTCAAATTCATTGCGGGCGACACCGTCCGGGCCCACGAGGGCTGGAGCATGACGGTGGAGGCCTTGCGCGAGCAGGGCGGCCTGATCACCTACCTGGGTCGCCGCGACGATGGCGGCGCGGCGGAACTGCCTGAGGGTCGGCTCGACAATCTTATCCAGCTCAATCGTCCCGGTGAGCGGCTCTTCAGCGGCCAGGTCGACCCGCCCAAGTGGTTCGAGCTGCGCCGCCGGACCCTGCATCACCACGAGCGGCTGTGGCGTTCCGACCTGCGTGGCCTGGCCGGCGCCCGCACCAGCCTGATCCCGCACCAGCTCTATATCGCCCACGAGGTGGCCAACCGCTACGCGCCGCGGGTGCTGCTGGCCGACGAGGTGGGGCTGGGCAAGACCATCGAAGCGGGGCTGATCCTGCACCAGCAGCTACTCGCCGGCCTGGTCCGGCGGGTGCTGATCGTGGTGCCCGACAGCCTGGTGCACCAGTGGCTGGTGGAGATGCTGCGCCGTTTCAACCTGCACTTCAGCATCTTCGACGCGCAGCGCTGCCAGGCCATCGAGGAGAGCAGCGGCCAGGACAATCCCTTCCACGCCGAACAGCTGGCCCTGTGCAGCCTGGAATTCATCAAGAACGAGCCGCTGCGTTTCGAACAGACCCTGGCCGGCAACTGGGACCTGCTGATCGTGGACGAGGCCCATCACCTGCAGTGGTCGCCCGAGGCGCCCAGCCTGGAATACCAGTGCATCGAACAGCTGGCCGCCGAGACCAAGGGCGTGCTGCTGCTCACCGCCACGCCGGAGCAGCTGGGCAAGGCCGGTCACTTCGCCCGCCTGCGCCTGTTGGATCCGGATCGCTTTCCCGATTTTGATACGTTTATTACCGAGGAACAGCAGTACGCCCCCATCGCCGCGGCGGTGGAGGCGCTGTTATCCAATCAGCCCTTGGCGGACGAGGCGCTGCAGGCCGTCGTCGACACCCTGGCCGAGGACGATAATGCGGTCCTGCTGGAACGCTTGGAAGAACCCGGCTCACGCACCGAACTGGTGGAGCACCTGCTCGACCGCCACGGCACCGGCCGGGTGCTGTTCCGCAACACCCGCCATGCGGTGAAGGGTTTTCCGCAGCGTCAACTACACAGTTATGCCCTCGAACTGCCCGTCGAGTACGGCGCGGCGCTGGAGCTGATGCGCGACAGCGGCGTCAGTAATCCCGGCCTGTTGCTCTGTCCCGAACTGGCCTATCAGGCCGGCGACCTCAGCGGCGAGCGCGACTGGAGCCGCATCGACCCGCGCGTCCCCTGGCTGGCCGGGCTGCTCAGACAGCTGCATCCGGCCAAGGTACTGGTGATCGCCGCCAGCGCCGACACCGCCATGGAGTTGGCCGCCGCCCTGCGCATCAGCGAGGGCATCCACGCCGCCGTCTTCCACGAGGAAATGAGTATCGTCGAGCGCGACCGCGCCGCCGCCTTCTTCGCCGCCCCCGACGACGGCAGCCAGGTGCTGATTTGCTCCGAGATCGGCAGCGAGGGGCGCAACTTTCAGTTCGCCAACCACCTGGTGATGTTCGACCTGCCCCTCAACCCGGACCTGCTGGAACAACGCATCGGCCGCCTCGACCGTATCGGCCAGACCGAGACCATCCGGATTCATGTGCCCTACCTGGAAGGCTCGGCCCAGGCGCTGATGTTCCAGTGGTATCATCAGGGACTGGCCGCCTTCGAGCACACCTGCCCCGCCGGCCACAGTATCTTCACCCGCGTCAAGGAGACCTTGGTGGAGGCCCTGCATCAGCTCGACACCGGCAGCGCCGACCTGATGGACCTGATCGCCGCCACCCAGGCGCTGCTCAAGGAGATGAACGCGGCACTGCAACAAGGCCGCGACCGGCTGCTGGAGTACAACTCCTGTCGTCCCCGCGTGGCCCAGGCGTTGCGCGACCAGGCCGAGACCGAAGACAATCCCGCCGCGCTGCTCGATTATCTGGAGCGGTTGTTCGATTGCTACGGCGTCGATATGGAAGAACACACCCGCCAGAGCTACCTGGTGCGCCCGGGCGAAAAGATGCAGGGCGCTTTCCCCGGCCTGCTCGACGAGGGCATGGTCATCACCTGCGAGCGCCACACGGCGCTGGCCAACGAAGACATGCACTACATCACCTGGGAGCATCCGCTCGCCGATGGCGCCATGGAGATGGTGCTGAGCAGCGAGGCGGGCAACACCACCATGGTGGCCGTGAAACTGAAGGGGGTGAAGCCCGGCGCCTTGTTGTTGGAGTGTCTCTATGTGCTGGAAAGCAGCGCCCGGGTCCAATTGCAATCCAACCGCCATCTACCGCCCGGCACCCTTCGCGTCCTGGTGGATGCCGATGGCCGTGCCTACCACGACAAGATCGAAGCCGAGTCGCTAAGCCGTCTATGCCGGCCGGTGGACAGGGCCACCGCCGGCAAGGTGATCCGTACCTATGGCGATCAGCTGCGCGACATGATCAAGCTGGCCGCCGCCGAGGCCGACAAGCAGGTGCCCGAGCGGCTCGCCGCCGCGCATCGCCACGGGCGGCAGACGCTGGAGCGCGAGATCAATCGCCTCAAGGCGCTGCAACGCCACAACCCCAACGTGCGCGACGAAGAGATTCGCTTTTTCCAGCAACAACTGCAGGCCCTGACCGAGGCGCTGGGTCAGAGTAGTCCGCGGCTGGATGCCGTGCGGGTTATCATTACACTTTAGACAAATCGAGGAGCCAAGCATGCGCCTAGCCATCATCGCCGTCATCGCATTCACCCTCATGCTCCTGGGCGGCTGCTCCGAAGAGCAGCAAAACAAGCTCACCCGTCTGGGCGTCACCTGGCTGGAAGGCGACTACAGCGTCACCTTCGTCGAAGGCAGTCATGTCAGAAGTTGGAAGGTGCTGGACGGCAAGGTCACCAGCGATCCACAGAAGGGCTATTACTATTTCTGGGCCCGGGATGAGGGCGGCAAGAAGTACTATGTGCAGACGCCGATCATCCGGACCTATATCGAAGAGATCAGGTAGCCTTCTTTTGCGTGCATCGCTTGTTTACTAAGCGCCGCTGGAAAAATACCGGCCGTGCCGGGTTCGCGACTATAGCTTTCCCAGCTCTCTGGTGCTGGGGTTTGCACCGGCGCCCGCCACCCCGCTCGGCCGGGGACACTCAGCGTTTGAGCTGCACTATTCCATCGTCAACAGCTTTCAGGCCAGTCCGGCGGTGGAAGAGTATTTGCAGCAGACCCGCGGCGCCAGCCGGCGTCCGCTGGACGGCGCCGATGTCGCATTCATCCTGGGACTGCCGGAGGGACAGGCCTGTTACATCGATGGCGAATCAGCAACCCGGATATCGGTCTGCACTTCACCTGGGAGCTTGTGCGCTAACGTGGAGGCGTGGGAAGAGCGCCCCGCACCTTCATAGCCGGTCGAGATCCGCCACCGTCATCCCCCGCAACGCCCGGCGGTACTCCCCATTGTAGCCGAGCACCAGCTTGGTGAGGAAAAAGGCCAGCCGCTTAAGGAAGATCAGGCCAAAGACGAACAGCACACTGGTGATGATCTGGAACCACAATGCCCCGCTGGCATCGCGGTCGATGAGCATGCCGAAGGTGAAGAAATAACTGCTCAGCGCCACCCCCATCACAATGCCGGCGGTGATGGCGATGCGTTCGTGGGTCTTTTTGATTTTTTGCAGGATCTTGGTGTCGCTGGACTCTGTCATTGTGTTTGCCGCTGTTTTAACCGAGTGCCGATTCTAGCAGATCGGTGGAGAAGCTGAATTCTTCGCCCAGCACGGCTTTCAGCTTTTCGAGCACCTGTGTCAGGCCGTAGTCGTCGTAGGGCACAGCGGCGAGTCGCCCCCACACCGGGGCGGGCCAGGCGGGGTCGGTTTCATAGCGGACGATGTGGTGGAGGTGCAGTTGCGGCACCATATTCCCCAGCGCGGCGATGTTGAGCTTGTCCGGAGCGAAGGCCTGCTCCAGGGCGCGTGACAGGGTCATAGACTCGCGCAATAGCTGTTGCTGATCCTCCGCCGTCAGTTGATGGATCTCGTGAATATCGTCGCGATCCGGCACCAGGATTAACCAGGGGTAGTTGGCATCCAGCTTCAGCAGCAGGTAACAGAGCGGAAAACGCCCCAGTGTGAGGCAGTCCTGTGCCAGTTGCGGATGTAGTGCGGCCATGCGATGCTCCTTTTGGTACTCGGTGAGGTGGAAGTTTGGCATTACCTGTCGCCCGAACCAAGCGTTCAACCGCATCAAGTGGTTTAGGGGTTAATGTTGCGCAGACTTATCCGGCGCGGCAGAAATAAGTGTTATTTCAGGCACAAAAAGCCCGCCGATCGGCGGGCTTTTTGGAAAGGGCGGTTGTTATTTGATTTTGGCCAGCACCTTTTCCAGGGCCTCGGCCTGTACCGGCCTGATCAGGAATCCCATTGCCCCCAGGCGCAAGATCTCGCTCAACATCTCCTTGGTCACCGCGCTGCTCAGTATGACAATGGTAAAGTCCGGGAAGGCCTTTTTGATGCTGGGAACCAGTTCGTTGAGTTTGACGCCGGGCAGGTCGGCGTCGAGAAACAATACCCCCAGCTTGTGTTTGCGCACCAGCTCCAGCGCGGCGCGGATATCGGCCGCCTGTCCCATGAAGCGGTAGCCTTTCTGGCGCAAGGTCTCTTTCAATACGCCGGCGTCGGCGTCACTTTCCGACGCCAGTATGGCCTGTTTGCGCTTGGGGTCCAGCACCTTGCCGCTGGCAAAATCGAATTCCTGTACCGCCACGGGTCGATCCTTTGTTGTTAAGGAATGTATCTATTTTTATCGGTATAGCGAGATATTCCTTTATACGCGCCAGTCCGCCATGATCTGCATGCAGATGGCGTTCATTTCCGCCGCCCGCGCCGCGGAGGCCGCTTCGTTATAGCAGCGCAGCTCGGGTGCGTTGCCGGAGGGGCGCAAGTGGACCACCTCATCCGAGTCAAAGGTGATGCGCAGGCCGTCGCTGCGGTCGATGGCGGCTACCCGGCCGAACTGACCGAACACTGCCTCGATGGCCTGTTTGTCGGTATCGAAATCACCTGTATTGAAGGCGGCGATGCGCGCCTGACTCAGCTCGGTGGGAAATTGCTTCAGCCGGTCGCTGTAGGTGAAGCGCGGCGGCAGCTGCTGCAGCAATCCGGCGATGCTCATGCCCCGTTGCCGCGCCAGCATCAGCACCGCCAGGGGTACGATCACCGCATCGCGGGTGGGCAGGGCGGGAAGCCGCCTGCCGTTGAGGTGGATATCGCTGGCGATGAGAAAGCCGCCGTTGGCCTCGTAGCCCACCACCCTGTCCTCGCCCTCGGCCAGGGCCTGCGCCATGGCGGCGATGACGTAGGGCGAGCCGATGCGAGTGCGGTCGATGCGTTCGAACCAGCCGCTCTTTTCCAGGGCGCTGTTGCTGCTCACCGGTGTCGCCACGGCGGCGGCGCCGAGATAGCGGGCGGTAAGGATGCCGGCCACGTCGCCGCGCAGCCAGCGGCCCTGCTCGTCGCTCACCAATGGCCGGTCACCGTCGCCGTCGGCGGAGACGATGCAGTCGAACCGATGCTCCTGCGCCCACGCTTGGGCCAGTTGCACATCCTCGGGGCGTACCGCCTCCGTATCTACAGGAATGAAGGTCGCGGAGCGCCCCAGCTTGACCACCTCGGCGCCCAGTCCGGCGAAGATGGCGCCCAGGGCGTTGCGGGCGACGCTGGAGTGCTCGTAGACACCGACCTTTATCCCGGCCAGGCAGGCGGCCGGGAAGAAATCGAGATAGCGCTGCACATAGGCACGGTAGGCGGTATCATCCTCCGGCGGCAACGCCAGGGGATCGATGGCCCGCCCCTCGGCATCGAAACACCCCGCCGGAATTTCCACCCTGGCCGCGCTGATGCCATGCTCGTCCTGCTTGAGAATTTCCCCCGTCGGTTTGTTGAATTTGATGCCGTTGCGGTCGTCCGGGATATGGCTGCCGGTGACCATCAGGCTGGCGATACCCCGTTGAATGCCGTAGAGCGCGACGGCGGGTGAGGGAATGAAACCGCAGTTGACCACCTTGCAGCCGGCGTCGCGGACGGCCGTTGCCGCGGCGGCCATGATGCGTGGCGAGCTGGGGCGGTAATCGCCGGCGACGGCGATACGATCCCCCCTGTTGATTTCACCTTGGCTCATCAGGTAGTGGACGAAGGCGAGGGTGTAGGCGTAACAGACCCGGTCGGTCATGTCGTCGGCCAGGCCGCGGGCGCCGCTGGTGCCGAATTTGACGCCGCTTTGCCGCATCAGCTCGGCGATGGGGATGGTTGCGGTGGATTGTGCAGGCATATGTGGGTCCTCGTGCGTAACGCCGCATTATAAACCAGCCCGGTGGGACAAAGTCTGCTAACATACGCCGTCATCAATCAGGAATCGCCGGTAAAAACAGATGCGCCTAGAAGATTATTTTTCCCGCCGAGATAATCGAATTCTCGTCAGCCGCCACCAGGCCAGCGGCTTTGCCAAAAAGATCGCCGGCGATTTCAACCCTATCCACGATGAAGATGCCAAGCGCTTTTGCGTGCCGGGGGATTTGCTGTTTGCTCTGGGCTTGCATCATTACGGTCTGAGTCAGCGGATGTGTTTCAATTTCGGCGGCATGGTCTCGGACAATGTGCCGTTGCTGTTTCCGGACACCGAAGCAAACGACATCAGTATTTGCGATGACAGCGGCAAGGAGTATCTCAACATCCGTCGCTCGGGCGGGCGCAGCATCGATCAGGCCGTGATCGGTGATCTGACCCAGCGTTACGTGGAGTTTTCGGGGCAGACCTTTCCCCACATCCTGGTACCGCTGATGCGGGAGAGGCGGGTCATGATCAATACCGACCGGCCGCTGGTGATCTATGAGCGCATGGCGATCAATCTCGATGAGCTGGATATTCAGGCGCCGAAATTGGAACTGGTCAGCTCAAACCTGGATGTGGAGGGCAAACGCGGCAATGTCAGCCTGCAGTTTGTGGTGAATGCCGACGGCAAAACCGTGGGCAGGGGGGAAAAGAATATCGTCCTCAGCGGTCTGCGTGAATACGACCAGGACAAGATCGACCGGCTGGTGAAAGAATACGGTGGTCGCAAGAGTGGCGCTGATTACCCTGCATCCGGCGATTCCGCCTTGTAAGGGGCGCCGGCGGCACTGGCCGACAGAATGCCGGCCCGCTTCCGCAGCCTATTCATCCTGAATCCGACAGCCTCCCGGGCGGTGTCCATGTAAGAGGCTCCTTTATCCACCCTGCCTGCAAGGCATCACTCAATGCACACAAGCGCCGCGACGGATTTTGTGTCGTCATCGCTTGGCTCCGGCACCCCGCCCGCCCAGGGGGGGTGCCGCACTAAAACAGGTCCCCGTTGCGCAATTATGGTGCGCCTAGATTGAGCCTGAATAATGCAGGCCCCGATAAAATAATTCAAGTTATTGTAAAATAAACAAATTAATGATTGGTACAATTTATGCTTTTTGCTAGTACTGTGCTTTTGAGCGACATGTTTCTTTTCACCAATTAGAGAGTTCATCCATGACCAATCATAAATCCATCAAAGCAACGGTACTGGGCACTGCGGCGGCAGCATCATTTTTACTCAGCGGCGCGGCATCGGCCGAAGTGACGGCGAATGTCAGCGCGCTCTCCAACTATATCTTCCGCGGTACGACGTATTCAGGAGATAGCGCCGCTGTCCAGGGTGGTGTCGACTGGGGCCACGACTCCGGTATTTATGCCGGTACCTGGGTCTCTACACTGGGTGCTGCGGGTCTCGGTGGTGGTGAGGTGGATTTCTATGCCGGTTTCGCCGGCGAGGCGGGCGCTCTCGGCTATGATCTGGGCGTGCTGACCTACCAGTACACCTCATTTCCAGAGACCAATTACACAGAGGCGTATGTTTCCGGTACCTATGGCGTGATCACGGTTGGCCTGAACTACACGATTGATGCCGGTTCCGCCAACAAAGACAAAGCATTTGACGAGGGCGATATCTATTTCTTCGGCAGCGCGGATTTTACCGCGGGTGCCGTGGATGTCAGTCTCTATGCCGGTCGTTATGACTACACCAATGACGGCAAGTTCGGTAACGGTGATATCAGCTACAACCATGTTGGCGCCAGTATCAGCAAGGATGGCTTCAGCTTTGCCATTGACAAGAGCGATGTCGAAGCAACCAACAGTGCGGTGGGTGGTTTATCGTCCAATATGGACGCCGTTCGCTTCACGGTGGGCTATGGTCTTGATTTCGACCTGATGTAAGGGACTTGACGGCAGTATTCATCATTGAAAGATGGCCGTCCCCGACTGAGCGGGGGCGGCCATCTTCTTCCGAGGGGCGCATATCGGCGCTGCCGCAGAGGTGTTTTTTGCCAACCTCTTTTATAAAGATTGGCAGGAGCGAGCGCTTCAGGGAACGGGACGCCGGGTGCGGCGTTAGCGACGACTAATGCCAGTGGGCGTAGAGGCCATCCACCGAGCCGGGCAGCAGGCCCACCCAGCCGGCGTACTCCTCATCATCCATGTCCAGCTCCTCCTCGCGCAGCAGCGCCAGGGTGGCGATGGGCTCCAGCAATGATCGTTGTTCCTTGGCTAATTCCCGCCACAGCTCTTCATAATCGGAAACGGCCAGCATGAAGCCGAAACACCAGCCCTCGTAGATCTCGAAGCTGTCGCCATCCTCTTCCTCTTCGATCACCAGGGGTTCGAAGGGCTCGGTCGATTCCAGTTCCGTTGCGATCTCCTGGTAGATGCGCAACAGCAATTGCGCAATCCACTCCGGCGCCTCGCCCGCGCCCAACACCGCCTCCAGAATGGCGGCCTCATCCGCGTCGGCACGGCTGACGATCAGGGCGGTGAGATAACCGTGGGCCTCGTCGATGGCGAGACACTCATCGTCTTGGAGCAGAAACTCGTCCAGCTCGGCCAGTTCCGAGTCGGAGAGCGCGGTGTCGGCTACGGTGTTCATGGTGTGTCCCCGTCCCTGTGAGGTGGAAGAGCTGCCATCATACACCAGCCCCGGACAAATTTATCCCGTTAGACAACGGCTTTGAGCCGGGCTAGAATAGTTGAGTATTTTGCTAGGTTAATACCATGAGGCACACGCCCCGCACACTCCCCCTGAGCAACTCCTTCGCCGCCCTGCCCGATGATTTTTATTCGCGGGTGGCGCCCACACCCTTTCAGAGCGAGGAGGCGCTGATCCACTTCAACCGCGCCGCCGCCGAACTGCTCGAACTCGATCCCGGCTGCGCCCGGCAAGACGAGTTTGTCCACATCTTCAGCGGCCGGCGATTGTTGGAAAAGGGGGTGCCCATCGCCATGCGCTATGCCGGGCATCAGTTCGGCTATTTCGTGCCCCAGCTGGGTGACGGGCGCGCCATCATGCTGGGGGAGACCACCAACAGCAAAGGGGAAAAATGGGAGATCCAGCTCAAGGGCTCGGGCATGACGACCTACTAGCGCATGGGAGACGGGCGCGCCGTGCTGCGCT
>JASBUE010000061.1 GCA_030148045.1 Candidatus Tenderia sp. | reverse complement strand
AGGTCGCTGCTCAGGGGGGCGAGGGTGTAGGCGTCGTCGGCGAACACGATCAGGCCGATGCGGTCGCCCTGGCGTTGGTCGATGAAGCGGCCGGCGACATGTTTGACCGCGTCGAGGCGATTGACCGCCCGGCCGTTGACGAAAAAGTCCTGCGCCTTCATGGAGCTGGAGATGTCGATGGCGAGCAGGAAGTTACGCCCCTGGTGCTCGTCGCCGCCCAGCCACTGGGGCCGCGCCAGGGCCAGCAGCAGCAAGCTGCAGCCCAGCAGCCAGAGCCAGGGCGGGCGGGCCCGGGTCTGGCGGCTGAGACTGGCTAGCAGGGCGGCCTGCGGGTGGTAGAGGGCGGTGGTCTGTGCCTTGCCGCCGCGCCGCCGGCGCCCCAGCCACCACACCAGCCAGGGCAGTGGCAGGGCCAGTAGCCAGAGGGGGGTGGCCAGGCTCAGCATTTGAGCCACCCCTGGATTTGATTAAAGAGCGGATCGGTAAGCCGTGCCTCGCTGTGAGGTTGATAGCGCAGCTGTTCCAGTGTGGCCAGGGTGGCTTGCCACTCTGGCCTCTGGTCGGCCAGGTGCGGTGGCGGGGTGTGATCCAGTTGCCTCAGTCCCAGTCCCAGCCGCAGCAGGGTGGCGAGCTGGTAGGCGGCCTGGCGTGACTCCAATTCCCCTGTTTGCCAGGCCTGTCGCAGCCGGCCCAGGCGCCGGGTCGCCTCGGCGGCGGGACTGCGCTCCGAACTCGGTTTGCGCTTATATCGAACCAGCAAAGCAAGAACCAGTGCGGCTAAGGCAATCGCTGTCAGCGTCCAGATCAGCGGCCACCAGTCCGGTTGCGGCGGCAGTTCGATCCCGGCCAGCTGCGCGTTCAGTTGTTGCCACTGCTGATCGTTCATAGGGCCTGGGCCATGGACGGGAGGATATCCCGGTCGGTGTAGAGGCGTTGGTGGTGTGCGCCGCAGCGTCGCAGCAGCCGGTCCAGCTGCGCTTGTTTTTCCTGCATGGCGGCGGCGTATTGCCGGCGCAGGGCGGGATCATCCGTATCGATCACCCGCTCGCGGCCATCGAAAGGGGAACGGATTCTGAGCCGGCCCACCGGTGTCAGGGTTTGTTCGCCCTCGTCTATCACCTGCAGCGCATACAGCGGATGGTGCTCGGCCAGTTGTTTCAGTGTTGCCAATAGCGCATCGGTCCAATGCTGGAAATCACTGATCAGATAGACGGTGTCCTGGCGCCGCGCCAGTTGCCGTAGCTGGGTCAGGCTGGTGAGGGGATCGACGCCGGGATAGTCATGGCCGGGGGCGCGGTTGGCGGCGCCGATCAGGACCAGGATGCGGTCGAGCTGGGTGCCGGGCGGGAAGAACTCCGTCCTGCGGCCCACCACCATACCGCCGATCCCGGCCCCCTGGCGCCGGGCGGCGAAGCCGATTAGGGCGCAGGCGCGGGCGGCCACGGCGGCCTTGAGTTCGCCGCGGGTGGCGAAGGCCATGCCAGGATGCTGCTCCACCAGCACCAGGATGCGCTGGCGCCGCTCGGCGCGGAACACCTTGCTGATAGGGCGGCCGCTGCGGGCGCTGGCGCGCCAGGCGATGTGGCGCACGTCGTCGCCCAATTGGTAGGGGCGCAGGTCCTCCAGCTCCAGCCCGGCGCCGCGTTGCCATGAGGTCTGTGGGCCGCCCAGCGGGCTGCTGCCACGGGCGCGCAGGCTGCCGAAGCGGCCGGCCTGGAAGCGCAGCAGCTCAAGATCCCGTGCGCTGAGCAGTGTGTCGTCCTGCATCAGGGGATGGGGACACTGTCCACCAGTTGCTGGATGAGCTGGCGCACCGTGATGCCCTCGGCACGGGCGGCGAAGCTCAGGCCGATGCGGTGGCCGAGTACGTCGTGGGCCAGATCGACGATGTCGGCCGGTTCGACGAAGTCGCGTTGGCGCAGATAGGCCAGCGCGCGGGCGCAACGCGCCAGGGCCAGGGTGGCGCGCGGCGAGGCGCCGTAGGCCAGCCACTCCTTGGCTGCGGGGATCCAGGCGCCCGGGTTGCGGGTGGCATTGACCAGGGTAACGATATAGCGCGCCAGCATCTCATCCATGTAGACGGCGTTGACCTCGGCGCGGGCGGCGCCGATTTCGTCCGGGTTCAGCACGGCCAGGCCGCTCTCCCGGCCGCCGTGTTGCAGCCGTTCGGTCTCGCGCTTGAGGATCTCCAGTTCCTCGTCCTGCTGCGGATAGCCCAGCTCCACCTTCATCAGAAAGCGATCCAGCTGCGCCTCGGGCAGGGGGTAGGTGCCCTCCTGCTCCAGTGGATTCTGGGTGGCGATCACCTGGAACACGGCGGGCAGCCGGCGCGTCACCCCGGCGACGGTGACCTGGCGCTCCTGCATCGCCTCCAGCAGCGCCGACTGCACCTTGGGCGTGGCGCGGTTGATCTCGTCGGCGAGGATGATCTCGTTGAAGATCGGCCCCTCGATGAACTTGAATTCGCCCGCCTGGGAGATGAAGATCTCGGTGCCGGTGATGTCGCCCGGAATCAGGTCCGGGGTGAACTGGATGCGGCGGAAGCTTAGCGCCATGCCGTCGGCCAGGGTGTGGACGGCGGTGGTCTTGGCCAGGCCGGGCAAGCCCTCCAGCAGCAGGTGGCCGTCGGCCAGCAGGCCAATGAGCAGGCGTTCGATCAGGTAACGCTGACCGACGATGGTGTGTTGGATGTGGCGGCGCAGGGTCGCCAGTTTGTTGTTCAGGGTTTCATCGCTGTGGTGGGCTGTCTGTTGATTCATACGTTTCCACTGGTCGCCTGTGTCGGGGTCACGTTATCATCGCCGCTTCGGCGAACAATAGTAACACGGCCAATTAATTCACCGGGATGCCACAAACGGAGATCGACACGTAGTGAAAACAGAGGAACGGCGCGCCATCAGGCTGGTGGTGGGGGTGTTGCTGGTGCTGGCCCTGGCCGCTGGTCTGGCGGCCGTGGGGTATCAGCAGGTAGCCAAGCGCCAGCAGCTGCTGATGCGGCTCGACGACCTGGAAACGACTATCAACAGCCTTGGCATGCGGCTGGTCAGGGTGCCGGGCGGCAGCTTTACCATGGGTAATGAGGAATACGGCCCGCCGCGCCAGGTGCGGGTGGCGTCCTTCTATATCGGCACTTTTGAAGTGACCCAGGCCCAGTGGCAGGCGGTGATGGGCTACAACCCGAGCCTGTTCAAGGACCCGCGCCGGCCGGTGGAGAACGTCACCTGGCTGGAGGTGCAGGGCTTTCTCGAGGCGCTGAACCGGCTGGAGGGGACCAACAAATACCGCCTGCCTTCCGAGGCGGAGTGGGAGTACGCCGCCCGCGCCGGCAGCCAGGGGCGCTTTTTCTTCGGTGATGATGCCGGCCAGCTGCGCCGCTATGCCTGGTTCGGCGCCGACAGCCGCAGCGGTACCGCGCCGGTGGGCCGGCGCCTGCCCAACCCCTGGGGGCTGTATGACGTCTACGGCAATGTCTGGGAGTGGGTGCAGGACTGCTGGCACGATGACTACGCGGGTGCGCCCGACGACAGCCGCGTATGGGGCGGCGGGGATTGCTCACAGCGGGTGGTGCGCGGCGGTGGTTGGGCCAACCGGGCCGATTATCTGGGCTCCGCCGTGCGCGGTACCTACGAGGCCAAGTTCGAGGATCCCAGCAACGGCTTTCGCGTTGTTATGGCTGTTCGATAAAGTCGGCAACGAGGTTGATGACACAGCTCTTGAATCGAATCCTTGTGCGCGCGCCGGCGTTTCTGATTGATATGCGCGGAAAGTTGCGTATAGTCCAGAAGCCACGTTTTTATGCAGCGTATTGCCCATAAAGTTGCATTTGATGTGTGTTTTGATTAGGCTGAGGAACCTCACTTCGAGCGAATTGCGGCTACGTCATGGAGCGCATCACTGGGCAGTACATTGAAGCCACCCTCGCCGGCGAGCGTTACCGCGCTTTCGTCCCCGCGCCCTTACCTCCAGCGCCACCCCTTGATCTTGGCCCCGAGCTGCTTGGACTTCTGGAAAAGGCGAACC
>JASBUE010000057.1 GCA_030148045.1 Candidatus Tenderia sp. | reverse complement strand
GCTTAGGCTCGGGCTTAGGCTCGGGCTCGGCCGCAGCCTGCGCCGACGGACGCGCCGCCACGATAATACCCTGGATCACCGGTGGCTTCATCTCCTCATGGGACATCGGCGCGCGCATCAGAAACGCCGCCAATACCACTGCATGGGCGGCCGATACTGCACCAAGAACCAACATGACTCCGCTACGAGACAAAACGTTAAACACCTACTAATAGAAAGAGCCGTTACCGGGGTAACGGCTCCGACCACTTATTTTAACCCGAACTAAGGGGTCAGAATACGTGTTTCATCCCCATCGACAGGGTAAAAGGCTTGTTGGGGCGGGCACCATCCGGCGTGCGCGCGACAATCTGTTGCTCGTCGAACACGTTTTCCGCCTTGACAAACACCTTCACATCCTCCGTCAGCGGGTAATGGCTGATCAGATCCACCACCAGCAGGGATTGGGTTTCGTCATAGGCATTGTTGGCGTTGTTGCAACCGGTGACTACGCACATCTCGCTGATGTACTTGGCGACGGCATAGCTATCCCAACCGCTGCTGTGTTCCAATCCCAGGCGCAGGCTGAACACATTTTCCGGGACATCCTTGAGCCGGTCGCCGGCCTTGAAGCCGCTGCTCGCATTGTCCGCGCTGATCTCGGCCCGGGTGAATGTGTAGGCAATATCCATGGGCAGATCGAACTGACCACGCGTGAACAAGGTGCCCAGCTGGAACTCCAGCCCCGAGATTTCAGCGGCCCCGGTCACAAAGGTGCCGGAGGTGTCGCCGTTACTGCAGGGCGCGCCGACCGAGCAATTCTCCGTCTTGTTGGAGAAGTCGCTGTAAAAGCCGATGGCTTCGGCAAACAAGGCGTCTGTGCGATAGCGCAGCCCCAGTTCCCAATTGTCGCTGGTTTCCGGCTCTTCGGTTGCCTTGGCGCCGCCGCCCAGGGGCGAGAAGCCCTGATGAAATCCAGCCAACAACTGCCAGGCGGGATCGATGTCATAGGTAAACGAGGCGCCCGGCAGCAACTCGTTGGTATCGTTTGCACGGGTGCTGTCGACCGCCGTACGCGCCGCATCCGCATACTGGATGCGACTGCTGCTCACGTCCTCGTAGCGCAGCGCCAGGTTGACATTGAGACGCTCGCTCATCTGCCAATCATCCATCAACCACAGACTGGTTGCATCCGCCTGTTCGAAGCGGTTGTTGCTCCCTGTGGGTTGCGTGGTCGACTGATACACCAGTGAACCGTTGACCTGGTCAAATATATCCACCGGCTGGAAACGATCCATCTCGTCCTCATGCAGGCGCGCGCCAACGCTTATCAAATGCGCCCCCGCCGCCACATCCACATTCAACTGTACTCCCTGGGACAGGTAGCTGCGGTTATTGTTCTTGTAATTCAAGCCGGTGACATCCATGCTACCATCGAGAATACCCTGGGCGGTGGCGTCGCCGTTGTTGGCGGCATTGATGTACGTGCTACCGCCGCTCAATTTATACCAATTGCGATCAAAGGTGTTGCGGTAGATCGTGGTCGTCGAGGTTACCCGGTCGCCCCATTCTTTGGTATGGGTAAGCGAGAGGCCCTGGTGGTCGTTTTTCATCTGGTCGATACTGGACAGGCCGTATTGACGATTGGGATCGGCATTGAAGTCCGCGTCCGTCAACCCCAGGTAGGTTGTGTTGGACACCTCTTCCGAGTACTGGCCTTTAAACAGGAGGCTCTGGTCCTCGCCCTCCCAGCCGAGCTTGACCACGTAATCCGCGATATCGAATCCCGTATCCCGGTTGCTGCGATCGATATCCTTATAGCCCTCGCCTTCGCGCTGTGCCGTCTCAACCAGCCAGCTCCACTGCCCCTGACGTGCGCCATAATAGGCATGGACGTCGGTCGAGCCGCGTTCGTCGAGGAGAAGCGTCAGCTCGCCGCCGGTCTCCTCGGGAATGGGCGTGGACAGCAGATTGACGATCCCCCCCGTGGTTTGTGGACCGTAGCGCAGCAGCGGCGCCCCCTTGAGCACCTCGATGGCCGACATACGCATGGCGGTGGGAAAATAGTAGGCCGCCGGATTCGAATACGGCGCTGGTGCTATCAGTACGCCGTCTTCCATCAGGGTAATCTTTTCACTGCGCTCGGCCGTTGCCCCCCGGATACCGATGTTCGGCCGCAAGCCCGCGCCCTCCTCCTCAAGGACATATACCCCCGGGACGGTCTTCATCACCTGATTGAAATCGGTGACGACCTCCTCTTCGATCTGCTCCGGGGTCACCACCGCACCGGAGCCCGGCAGGCTCTTCGCCTCCTCTTCCGTGCCGATAATCACAACCTTTTCCAGGCTGCCGACCTCCGCGGCCAAACCACCGGCCGGAGACAATGCGACCGCGACCGCCGCCGCCACTAGGGAACGCTTGTGCATAACTAACCTCATTATCTTGTAATCCACATAACAAAAAAATGTAAGTGATAACAATTATCATTTACAACCTAGGCCGGAATGCTAACAATTACTATTTGCATTGTCAAAGCCTTTCAAACGGACACTATTGCCCCGCCTGCCTCCACCCTGCACCCGTCCCGCGGCGGTGATGGGGTGTTGCGAGGAAAACGGCGCGGTTCCATCAGGCGATGGCCGAGAGGCAGGGAGACCGAAGCGGCATTGATACGGGTGTTAAAGGAAGGGCAAAGAGGGTGGCAACGCTGTTTTTATTGCCGTCCGGGCGGCATTCATTCTACTCCTGATAGCCCATTCCGCTGCCGCGCGAATCGCGGGCGTAGTAGTCGGAGCGCCCCTTCGGCACCACCACCACCCCGCCCGGCGTGACGTGATACCTGGCGCGCTCCGCCTCGTGATTGAAACCGATACGGGCGCCGGCCTCGATAATGTTATGCCGGTCGACGATCACGCGGCGCAGCTTGGCACCGCGGCAGATACGGACATAGTACATGACGAGGCAGTCGTCCAGCTCGGCACCCGGCTCCACCACCGCCTCGCGGCGGATGATGCTGTTGTGGATCAAGGCAGTGTCGATGAGCGCGGCGGTGCCTATCAGGCCGTTGTCAATGTGACTGTCGTAGACCCGTGCCACCGGCCCCTGATAGTGGCTGGAAAAGATGGGCCACTGCGGGTTGAAGACGTCGAAGCGCGGCTCACGCCCGAGGACGTCCTTGTGGGAATCGAAATAGGCATCCAGGGTCCCCACGTCGCGCCAGTAGTTCGCCTCCTCGTAAGGCTTGACCCCGGGCACGTAATTGTCGGAAAAGTCATAGGCGAACAGACGGTGATCCGACAGCAGGCGAGGCAGGACGTGGTGACCGAAATCGGTTTCACCGCAGGCGTGTACCTCCTCCAGCGCCTTTACCAGGACATCGGCGCTGAACAGGTAATTGCCCATGGAGGCATACGCCCGTCGCGGTCGGCCTCGATAATGCCGAAACTTGAGGCCTGGCCAAGCGGAACCGGCAGCGCAGCGACACTGACATCCGCCTCACGTTCACGATGAAATCTCACCATCTGGCGCACATCCATGCGGTAAATATGGTCAGCGCCGAACACCGCCACCAGATCCGGGCGGTGCAGCAGCAGCAGACCGATGCTCTGATAGACCGCATCGGCAGTACCCTGGAACCAGGTTTTGCCCTCCTGCATCTGGGGCGGCACGACGGTGACGAACTGGTCCGGCAATAGCGGCGAAATGGTCCAGGCCTTGCGGACATGCTCGATAGGCGACTGCGCCTTGTACTGCACCAGCAGATAGATCGAGCGGATCTCGGAGTTGATCAGGTTGCTCAGGACGAAATCGACGATGCGATAGCGCCCGCCGAAGGGCACGGCGGGCTTGCAGCGCTCCGTCGTCAAGGGGCGCAGGCGCTTGCCTTCGCCGCCCGCCATCACGAACGCCACAATCTTGTCCGGCTGTTGTCTTCTCTCTTTCAATTCGCCCCGCTCCGTCATCTGCGCCCCCGCTCACTGATATCCATGGAATCAGCTCAGCGGCGTGATTTCATTGAGATTTTTCAATGACTCGGAATTCCCTCCCGCCAATACTGCATATAAATGACCCTGCGCGGCGCCGTGATCCCAGGCGCATCGGCATCTGTCCGGCCGCCCCGGTGGTTCGGCAGTGAACGCGGATGAACGCCCGCCGGCCAAGACAGACGC
>JASBUE010000047.1 GCA_030148045.1 Candidatus Tenderia sp. | reverse complement strand
GGGCCCCAAGGCGAGCAAGACCGAACTGAAGAAGTTCGCCCAGCTGATCAAGAAGGACCCGCGCAACTATATCGCCCAGCCGACCCTGAACATCTCCACCGTGCCCACCTTGTGTGACGGCGGGGTGGCGCCGCGTCATGTGGACCTGCGCCCCTTCACCCTGCAGGGGGAAAAGAGTTACTCCACCACCGGTGGACTCAGCCGGGTGGCCATGCGCGAAGGCTCACTGGTGGTCAACTCCTCCCAGGGCGGCGGCAGCAAGGACACCTGGGTGGTGGAAGTGGGGGGCAAATAATGCTGTCTCGGGTTGCTGAAAACGTCTACTGGATGGCGCGCTATATCGAACGGGCCGAGGACACGGCGCGGCTGATCAACAGCATGACCAATCTGCTGCTGGATATGCCGCGTAATGCCGAGGTGGGCTGGTATGAGTTGGCCAAGGTTATCGGCGCCGAGAAACAGTTCGATGAGTTGCATCCCGACAAACAGGATGAACGCACCGTGATGCATTTTTTGATCTGTGATTCACGCAACACCAGTTCTATTGCCGCCTGCATCAACGGCGCGCGCGAGAACGGCCGGGTGACGCGCGACATCATCCCCAACGAGGTATGGGAGCAACTCAACGAGCTTTATCACTACACCCAGGAACGGGCCAAGGCCTCGATCGGCCGACGCAAGCGCGATGATTTCATGCGCGGCCTGATCCGCCGTTGCCAGACTATGACCGGCATCCTGATGGGCGTGCTGACCCACGACGCCGCCTACCAGTTTCTGCGGCTGGGCCGCAACCTGGAACGCGCCGACATGAGCAGCCGCATCATCGACGTGGCGGCCGCCAACCTGCTGGTGGACCAGGAGACGCAGATTCCGGCCTATGCCACGGTGCGCTGGATCAACGTGTTGAAATCGTTGAATGCCTTCCAGGCCTACCGGCTGCAGGGGCATGTGGGCGTGCGCGGCCCCTACGTGCTCGACTACCTGTTCCATGAGCGCAGTTTTCCACGCTCCATCGGCCATTGCCTGGACGCCCTGGCCGAGTGTCTGAAACAGCTGCCCAATCCCCGCGTGCCGCGACGTTATCTCAACAAGGCGAAAAAACACCTGGACGAGGTGCAGACAGGAAAACTGAGCCGCAAAGCCCTGCACCAGTTCATCGACCATTTTCAGGTCGAGTTGGGGTCCTTGCACAACGCCATCGCCGAGACCTATTTCCGCTACGAATAACCATGACAGTTGGCCGGTATCCTGCATGTCGATGTATACCGATTTTTTTATGGGGCTATCGGGCGAACGATGAAGCGACAATTCTGCATATCCATCTGCATGCTGCTGCTGGCCATGCCAGGGGCTCAGGCTGAAGAGGTGAGGGTGGCGGTGGCGGCCAATTTTCTCGCCACACTGCAGGCGATTGCGCCCCTTTATGAGCAACAAAGCGGCAACAGTCTGGTTATCAGCGGCGCCTCCACCGGCAAGCTCTACGCCCAGATCGTCAACGGCGCGCCCTACGATGTGCTGCTGGCCGCCGATCAGGTCTATCCCGAAAAACTGGAACAGGCGGGTAAGGTGGTGGGCGGCAGCCGCTTTGTCTATGCCCGCGGTCGCCTGGTGCTGTGGCGCGCGCAACCGGGCCCCATCGCTCAGGACAGTCTCACCGCCCCCGGTATCCGCCATATCGCCATCGCCAATCCGCGTACCGCGCCCTATGGCCTGGCGGCGAAACAGGTCCTGGAGTCGCTGGGATTGTGGGATTCGCTACAAGACAAGCTGGTGCAGGGGGAGAGCATCGGCCAGGCATTCCAGTTAGTTGCCAGCGGCAACGCACAGCTGGGCTTCGTCGCCCTGTCCCAGGTGCTGAGTCCCGCCAACCGCTTTAATCGCAGATATTACTGGCTGGTGCCGCAGGACCACTATGAGCCGCTGCGCCAAGGCGCGGCATTATTGGAATTCGGCAGGCACAACCAGGCGGCGCGGCGATTTTTGACATTCCTACAGGGCGAAGAGGTGCGCCAGGTCATGGAACAATTCGGTTATCTTTGATGGGCGAACTTGATCTCACCCCCGTCTGGCTGACGTTGCGACTGGCGGCCGTCACCACTTTCATCCTGCTGCTGGTGGGCACCCCGCTGGCCTGGTGGCTCGCCCATGCCCGCTCGAAATGGAGTGCGATGGTGGAGGCGGTGGTCGCCCTGCCTCTGGTGCTGCCGCCCACCGTGCTCGGTTTTTATCTGCTGTTGGCCCTGGGCGCCAACGGTGTCATCGGCGGTCCCTGGTCCGAACTCAGCGGCGCGGCGCTGAGCTTCACCTTTTCCGGCCTGGTGATCGCCTCGGTGCTCTATTCGCTGCCCTTCGTGGTGCAACCGCTGCAAAACGCCTTCGCCGCCATCGGCCGAAAACCACTGGAAGTGGCCTGGTGCCTGCGCGCCTCGCGTCTGGATGCCTTTGCCAGCGTTATCGTGCCGCTGGCCCTGCGTGGCTACATCACCGCCGCCGTACTCGGCTTCACCCATACCATGGGCGAGTTCGGCGTGGTGCTGATGGTGGGTGGCAGCATCCCGGGCGAGACCCAGGTATTGTCCATCGCCATCTATGAACATGTCGAAATGCTCGACTACGGCACCGCCCATACCCTGTCCGCCGGGCTGTTGATCTTCACCTTCGCGGTGCTGTCGCTGGTCTATCTCGTTAATCGACGTTATCCCGCGCATGAGCATTGACCTCAAGGCCCGCTTTGCGCTGAACTATCCGGGTTTCGGGCTCCAGGTCGGCCTGGAGTTGCCCGCCCGCGGCGTCACCACGCTGTTCGGTCCATCCGGCTCGGGCAAGTCAAGCGTGCTGCGGTGTCTGGCCGGGATGGAGCGCAGCCCGTCCGGGTTCATGCAGCTTGGCGATGAGATCTGGCAGGATGAAACGCAGAACATTTTTCTGCCCACCCACAAGCGACCGCTGGGGTATGTGTTTCAGGAGCCACGCCTGTTCAATCATCTCAGCGTGCGCGCCAACCTGGAATACGGCTATAAACGCACGCCGATGAAACAGCGCAGGCTGGAATGGGATCAGCTCATCGACCTGCTGGCCCTGGAGCACCTGCTGGCGCGCAGACCCCAGCGTCTCTCCCTGGGCGAACAGCAGCGCGTCGCCATCGGTCGCGCCCTGTTGGCCAGTCCCGAGCTGCTGCTGATGGATGAACCGCTGGCCTCGCTTGATATGGCCCGTAAACGGGAAGTGCTGCCGTTCATCAAACGCCTGCATGACGAGTTGGAGATCCCGGTGATCTATGTCAGCCACTCGCTGCAGGAGGTGGTGCAGATCACCGATACCCTGGTGCTGATGCACAGAGGCCACAGTATCGCCAGCGGCCCGTTGTCGCAACTCTGTTCCGAACTGGAGCTGAGCCGGTATCTGGGCGACATGTCCGGCTCGGTGCTGGAAACCATGGTGGACCGGCACGAACCCGAGTTCGGCCTGACGCGCCTGGTGTTTGCAGGTGGTCATCTCTACGTCCCGCTACAGCAAAACAGGGTGGGGGACCCGCTCCGGGTGCACGTACTGGCCCGCAATGTGGGTATCGCCCTGCAACAGCCCCAGGCCACCACCAGCTTTCTCAACATCCTCCCGGCCGGCGTCACCGACGTCGCCGTGCCCGATATCGACAGCCATGCCGTGCAGATTAGGCTCGACATCGGGGTCCCCCTGTTGGCCAACATTAGCCGCAAGTCCCTGCACAGCCTCAGGCTGACGCCGGGCCAGAGGTGCTATGCCCTGATCAAGGCCGTTTCCCTGGCCCGGGAATCGGCGGGGTTTTGTGATTAGTGTTAACAGGCCCTAAGTGTTAGACCGTGAATACTCCACCGGCCGGTGGCTTCGGGTTACGGCTCAAAGCCGGATTATTGAGTTAAGTCGGACAGCCCTCCGCGGTGCTCGTTTGTGGCTGAATGCCACAAGCCTCGCCCCGCTCCGGTCTGCCGCTTACCGCGAACGTTATACGTTTGAAGGCAGTTAATGTAATCCCGGATTGCGTTCAAAACTGATACGATAATCCAATAAGACCCCGAATTTGATCAGCTGAGCCTTCCTCTTTCACAATTGGACTATCTTCAGCGTCATTTAGAAGGCGCCAATACCCTAGGCGTCCTTCGAGAAACCAGCGTGGTGACATAACATACGAAGCCTTCATCTGAAGCCCTGCATCCTTAAACCCCGATTTACTGTCAAAACGTGAAAGCCCTGATTGAGTGGCCTGAGCATCTGTTACACCAAAGTAACCCTGCATGTAATCATCATCTGCCCAACTTGTAGAGAGGCCGATGGAAAGCTTCGAGCCATCATTGATGGATGCGGTGTACTCGAGATCGAACGTAGCCAGTGTTCCGTTATTGTCATTGCCTACATCCTGTGGTGACACTGAGAGATTAGCTAACCACGCACCTGCACTAAACTCTATAAAACCACCGACACCTGCACTACGGTCTATATCGCCCAGCCCGTTCAATACGTTGCTATCATCTTCGTCTCGGCCACCGTAAACACGAACAAGTGGCCCCATCACGATTTCCATACGGCGTCTGGATTTTTCCGAGTAATACAAATGGAAGAGTGTTATACCCGCGCTAGCTAACCCGTCGTTTGTATTGATGCTGGCCACCTTGATGAAATAGGC
>JASBUE010000027.1 GCA_030148045.1 Candidatus Tenderia sp. | reverse complement strand
GGCCACCGCCAGCGCCAGCGCCAGGGTGTTGCCCATCAGCCCGGGCAGGCGGCTGCTCCACAGCCCGGCCCAGGCTCCGGCGGGGAGCTGCAGACTGCTGTAGATCACAAACAGCAACGGGATCGTCGCGGCCAACACGACGATCCCGGCCAAAGAGCTCAATGAGCCGATTTTTGTTTTAGCCATTCACGACAACTTTGACCCTTTTGCAGATAAAGGGAGAAAGGACTTTAAGGCATTCCGACCGATTCGATCAGATCGATGGTCGCATCGCGCAGCTCACCCAGCTTCGCCATGGGCACGTCGGCCACCTTGTAGCTGTCCGCGGCGGGCACCTCGGGGGCCGCATCGACGCCTGGCACAGTGGGATATTCGCGATTGACCTCGGCGAAGATCTTCTGTCCTTCGGAGGAAACCACAAACTCGACGAACTTCCGCGCCAGCGCCTGCTGCTTGCTGTGCTTGCTTACCGCCACGCCGGCCACGTTCCAGGCCACGCCCATGCCGTCCTGGTCGGGCAGGCGGATTTCGATAGGGGCATCCGGCTCCTTGGCCAGATGACGATAGATGTAATAGTGATTCACCAGGCCGACATCCTTCTGGCCGTTGGCCACGGCGCTGACGATCTTGCTGTGCTTGTTGAACACCTGGCCGTCCACGTTGGCCTTCATGCCCTTGAGCCAATCACGGATCTTCTCCTTGCCCGCCTCTTCCATGTACACGGTCACGCCGGCAATGTAACTCTCGTTGGCGCTGGTGGTGATCCCCAGACGCCCCGCCAGGCGCGGGTCCGCCAGGTCGAACACCGATTTCACCCAGCCCAGGTCCGCAGCGTTTTTATTCACCACCAATACCCGGGCCCGGGCCGACAGGCCGACCCAGCTGTTGTCCGGCGCGCGCAGAGTGGGCGGCACCGCGTCCACCAATGATTCCGGCAGGGGCTGAAACAACCCCAGCTCGCTGCCCCTCTGCAGGTTGCCGGCATCGTTACTCAGATATAGATCCGCCTGGGTGCGCACACCCTCGATCTGCATCTTGTTCAACAGGGCCGTCGATTCGCCCGAGTGCAGCAGCACCTTGATGCCCGTCTGCTCGGTAAATCGCTCCACCACCGGCTCGACGAATTTGTCCTTGCGGCCGGAATAGATCACCAATTCCCCCGCCGCCCAGCTGAAGGTGGAGCCCAGTGCCGTGACCACGCCGGCAAGCAGGACCCATACATTTCTTCTCAACATCTCGATACACCTTTTAAATAGCATCATGAATTTCAACATAATGATAATTATTCTCATTATTGGTTGCAATCCCCTACCCTCACTTTCTTCGCCCCCGTGAACAAATCGTGACAATTGCGCCATCAGCGCGTGAACTCGCTACGCTCAAAATAACACTGCCATTGAATCCACTCGAACAACCGACTAGGGCCTGTTCACACTAATTTCGAAGCAGCGCCGGCGGCCCATTTTTCACGGGACAAGGCGCATTGAGCGGCAGTGTACTTGCCGTACATGAGCGAAATGCAACGCCGTCCCGGGGGAAATGGGCCCCGTCCCGTCGGGT
>JASBUE010000023.1 GCA_030148045.1 Candidatus Tenderia sp. | reverse complement strand
AAATCGGTGGACATGCTGCGCAACTGCCCTCCCAGAGGGTTTGACCGGGCTGCCTTCGTGGATGGCGCCCGCGACTGTTTTGCCCGCCTGCAAAGCGCCTGGGACGCGGGCGACCTGGCCGATATCCGCCAGTTCACCACTGATCATGTCTTTGGCGAGATCCAGGAGCAGTACCGCGCCAGCGGCAGCCAGAACCTCACCGAGATCGTTTCACTGGATGCAGAATTGCTCAGCGCCACCGATCTGGGTTCCAAACAGGAGGCGATCGTGCTGTTCCGCGCCGAACTAAAGGAGGGCGGCAAGCAGCAACGGGTGGAAGAGGTATGGCATTTCGTCAAACCCAACAAACAACAAACGGCCTGGCTACTCGACGGCATCCAGCAGGTTGAAGGATAAATTAAAGACATTCAATCCAGTACCGGACTTTTTATCTCCTGCCTGGCGATCTTGCAGGTGGCGGTCTGCTGTTCTGTCAGGGCCATGAGAGCGGCAATGAAAAGCCGCCAGAATCCATCTGAACCCGCGCCGCTGCTGCAGGGGAGCAGCACCGGATTGTTGTTGCCGTTGTTCAGCCATGGTTTACCTCTGAGCTTGCTCGGGGTTGGCCAGGCCGGTTACGTCGTCCCCAACAGATCTCTCAGATTGGCCAGGTGGGCCTGACCGCGCTGCTGGCGCTCTTCCGGATCGATCTTTTGGCCGATGCCGCGCCACTCCAGGTCCTCGTCCGGCAGTTCTTCGAGAAAACGGCTGGCCTCCACCTCGACCAGTTCGCCGGCCCGTTTGCGCCGCGCGCACAGGCTGATGGTGAGCGTGCGTTGCGCCCGGGTGATGCCGACGTAGGCGAGACGGCGCTCCTCTTCAATGTTGCCCTCTTCGACGCTGACCCGGTGGGGCAGGATCTCCTCTTCCACGCCCACCAGAAAGACGTGGGGAAATTCCAGCCCCTTGGCGGCGTGCAGGGTCATGAGGGTGACGCAATCGCCGGCTTCGTCGTCGTTGCGATCCAGCATATCCATCAGGCTCATGTGCTTGACCAGGTCCGACAGGGTCTTGTCCTCCTGGCTGTTTTCGTAGAGCCGCTGCATCCAGCTGAGCAGTTCCCAGACATTGGCCATGCGCTTTTCCGCCTGCTTTAGATCCTTGCTGCTGTCGTTGAGCCAGGCCTCGTAGTTGATCTCGCGGATCACGTCCCTGACCGCGGCGATAGGGTCGCCGCGCTGGGCCCGGTCGCCGGTCTCCACCAACCATTGGGTGAAACGGCGCACCCGCTGCACACCCTTTTCGTTAAGGCACTGCTCCAGCCCCAGTTCAAAGCTGGCGGCGAACAGGCTGAGGCCGCGCTCACTGGCGTAGTTGCCCAGCTTCTCCAGGGTGGTGGGGCCGATCTCGCGCCGCGGCGTGTTGACCACGCGCAGAAAGGCGGCATCATCGTCCGGATTCACCAGCAGGCGCAGGTAGGCCATGAGGTCCTTCACCTCGCTGTGACTGAAAAACGAGGTGCCGCCGCTAAGGTAATAGGGCACGCGCTGCTCGCGCAGGCTGCGCTCGAACAGGCGCGACTGGTGATTGCTGCGGTAAAGAATGGCGTAGTCTCTAAATTTGGTGCGGTGCTTGAATTTATGGCTGACCAGTTCGGCGACCACCTGCTCGGCCTCGTGCTCGTCGTTGCGCAGGGTGATCACCTTGATGGGATCGCCGTAGCCCAGCTCGCTCCACAGACTCTTGTCCTCGAAGACATGGGAGTTGTTCCTGATCAGGGCGTTGGCGGCCTTCAGAATCCGGCCGGTGGAGCGGTAGTTCTGCTCCAGCTTGATCACCGTGAGGTTGGGATAGTCCTGCTGCAACAACAGCATGTTCTCCGGTTCGGCGCCGCGCCAGGCGTAGATGGACTGGTCGTCGTCGCCCACTACGGTGAGCGCGCCACGCACGCCCACCAGACGCTTGATCAGCTGGTACTGGCTGGCGTTGGTGTCCTGGTATTCGTCCACCAGCAGATAGCGGATCCGGTTCTGCCACTTTTCCTCCACCTCGGCATGCTCCTGGAACAGCCGCGCCGGTAGCATGATCAGGTCGTCGAAATCCACCGCGTTATAGGCCTTGAGCGCGCGCTGGTAGCGCTCGTAGAGGGCCGCGGCGGCCACCAGGGTGGCGTCGTCGCCGGCCTCCGCTGGCGCCTCGGCGGGGGGGATGAGGGCGCTCTTCCAGCGCGAGATCTGCCACTGCATCTGCTGGATGACGCCGCCGTCGTCGCCGCAGTCTCGGCGTAGCAGCTCCTTGATCAGGGCGGCGCTGTCCTGGGCATCGAAGATGGAGAAGTTGGGTTTGAAACCCAGGGTAGCCAGCTCCCGGCGGATGATGTTCAGCCCCAGGGTGTGAAAGGTGGACACCTGCAACCCCTTGGCGTTCTTGCCCTTGAGCAACTCGCCGACGCGCTGTTTCATCTCCCGCGCCGCCTTGTTGGTGAAGGTGACGGCCGCGATCTGGTGCGGTGCGATGCCGCACTCCTCGATCAGGTAGGCGATCTTGTTGGTGATAACGCGGGTCTTGCCAGAACCGGCGCCGGCCAGCACCAGGCAGGGGCCGTCGAGATGCCGCACCGCCTGTTGTTGGCGGGGATTGAGCTTCGCCATGAGAAGAAGGACTACCTCTGTATGAATTTACTTGCCGATGGCTTGCGCCAATGGCCGGAATTGTAAGCCATAAAACATCTCAAGGTAACGCCGGCTTTCGTCCCGCTCCAGGTTGGTGACGTATTTCCAGAAACCGTAGATGCGCGACAGGGTCATCATGCGCTCGGCGTATAACTCCCAGGTGTATCTTGCTCGGACCCGCTCTATGGAACCTGCCGAGATTTGTTGCCAATAGCCTGGATTCTGCCGACATTTTTCGAAAAAATCGGCGATTAGATCGGCGGCCTCCCGGCCGTGGTTGGGGTCGATATGGAAACCGGAGAGGCCGTCTTTGATAATTTCCAACGGCCCGCCGTAACAGGTGGCGAAGGTGGGCAGGCCGGAGGTCATGGCCTCAATCACGGTCAGACCGAAGGCCTCGAACAAGGCCGGCTGGACGAAGGCCCCCCGGTGATCGGCGACAAAGCGGTAGAACTCGCCCGACATCTTCTTGTCCAGGTGCAGGCCCAACCAACGCACCTGGCCGTCCAGGCCGTATTCATCGAAGAGTTGGTGCATGCGAGCGATCTGAGCGCGTTCCTCCTCGTCGTCCGACTTGTTGGCGTCGGTATAGCCGGCCACCACCAGCAGGTTGGCGGCCTGGCGCAGCCGCTCGCTCTGGGCGTACCACTCCACCAACCCGGTAATGTTCTTGATACGGTCGAGACGGGCCAGAGTGAACAGGAGTGGCCTGTCCGGCTCGGCCAGTCGGCCGCGGCTGTTCTCGTCCGGCCCGCCGTAGACCATGGTCTCGATCTCTTCGTGCAGGCCGGTGAGACGGCGCTCGGCATCGGAATAGGGGAAATAGACCTCGTCATCGGCGCCGGGGGAGACGATGTTGAACTTGGGGTCGTAGATGTCGATGCCGTTCACCACACGGTAGAGGCCGGGCATGGTGAAGGCGCCGTAACTTTCATACTGTCCCAGACTCTCGCTGGTGCCGGCGATCTCCTGGTAGGTGCTGGTGATGATGAAGTCGGCCGCATTCATGGCGATCAGATCGGCGGTAAACTGGCTGGAGAAGTGGTACTGGGCGTCGTTGTCCCTCCAGTAGAGGTCGGAGTAGAGGTACTTGGTCTTTTCCAGCGCGTGGGCGATGTTGCACTGGGTGACACCCATGTTGTGAGACAGCATGGAGGCGACCAGATTGCCGTCGGAGTAGTTGCCGACGATCAGGTCCGGGCGGCCGCCCAGTTCGGCCCTCAGCTCGAGCGCCACGTCATCGGTATAACGCTCCAGATAGGGCCAGAGCTCGAAGCGTGAGATCCAATGAGGCACCACTTCGCCGTTTTCCTGGCGCAACGGCACTCGCAGGATGCGCGCATTCTTGGTGCCGACGATCTCCTCCAGGCGCTGATCGCAGGCGGTGCCCTGGGGCGCCTCCGGGATCAGGCGGGTGACCACCATGATCTGCGGCTCGATCTCCAGCCCCTGTTCGTGCAGGCGCTTGCGCATTTCCTTTTCCAGCGCCCGCACCTGGTCGAGGATGTAGACCACCTGGCCGCCGGTGTCGGGCAGGCCGAGCACGTTCGACTGGCCGAAGTAGCCGTGCGGTGAAAGGATGGCGATATTGAAGATCATGGGAATGCGGCTGAGAAACTGCTCCAGCGTGCCGGGCTCGGGAGCCTCGAGCAAATCCAGCAGGATACGCAGGGTTTCACGCATACGGGCCACGTCACGCCCCCAGCCGGGTTCGAAGCCCATGTTTTGCAGATCGAGGCCCACCGCATCCCAGTCCGCATCATCCGCCTTATCATCCAGATAATCTTCTGCATTACGGATATTCTTGCGCAGCTCGGCAACGTCATTGATACGGTTGTTGATCATCAATTGCTGGCCTTCGTACTGATGGACGCGCAGAAACTGCAACAGGCCCTGATCGCCGCGTCCCAGTTCCTGAAACAACTGGCTGGAAAGGCGGCGATTGAGAAACTCCACCCCGCGGCCGATGGAGCGCGATTCGCGCAACTTGGGAAACTCACGGTTGAAGGGGCCGATGTCGAATTCCAGGGTCCACTCATTGGCCCCGTCTTGGCCTTTGGCCACGGCTTCCTTGAACTGCAGATACTGACTCACCGAGACCTCTTCAACCTGCAGTTCATCGACGTGGATGCGCAGATACTTGGTGCGCGCGACAAAGGGCCTCAATTGCAGATACAACCAGGGGGCGCACAATACCCCTTCCTGGGCGTTGCGGATCAGCCGCGCCAGTGAACTCGATGCCAGGTCCGAAGCGATCTTGCGTTCGGCACAGAACTCCACCCAGTGATCCCACAGTTCCGAACGCAACAGAAAAGGCTTCTCCAGTGCCAGATAGTATCTGAACAACAGGTAGCCGGTTTCCTTGTTATGCTCCAACATCTGTTCAAGCGTTTCGGTCATTGTTTGTTCTCCCGCTTGTCCTGTCACCTTTATCGCCGACGAAATAATCTAACGACACATGTCTCGTATAGTCCTTGTCGGCAGCATAGATGCTGATCCCCAGGCTGGAAGTTTCGCATACAACGGCTCTGCACGTCAGGCGGCCGGGCATAATTACTAACCGACTCAACGGTAAATGAGTTAACAGATGCTGGCGTAATTGTGAAGCGGGGACGATGAGGAACTGCGGAGAGGGGGTGCAATACGAATAAAACCCGGGCTTATGCGGGGAGCGATTTCCTGTCCGGCGCAAGGAGTTTACGCCGGTCAGAGATAACCGTGCGCTCAGGCCGACAGGGTATGTGGGCGCACGCCGCCCAGGTATTCGGTAATGCTGACCGTTTCAACCTTGTTCTTGTCGACCAACGGATACATGTTGCAGCGCTCGCAGGCGATCAGCTTGGGTTGTGTCCCCGCCGCCGCCTTGCCGGTAGGCCTGTCACGCAGCTCATGACAATTGCTGATACTCATAAACGCCTTTTGCGGCTGGCAATAAAAGATTCGGCTCTTATCCATAACGGGGATTCCTTAAAATAAAAAACGGTGATCGTCCACCATTCATCAGGCGCAGCTGCAGCCGGAGCTTGTCGTCCGACATGACGATGATTGATAGAATGAATAGCGGAGCCTTGGATGGCATGGATCCAAGAAAAGGGATTTACGAAATTGCTTATGCTATGAAAGGTGATGTTCACTTTACGCTCTGTCAGGCATTTTATGCCCACGAGTAGCGTGAAAGTTTATCATTTTGAGTAATTTCTATCAAGCCAGCTTACTCCACCGTAACCGACTTGGCCAGGTTGCGCGGCTGGTCCACATCAGTCCCTTTCAACACCGCGACGTAATAGGACAGTAACTGCAACGGCACGGTATAGATAATCGGCGCGATGGGATCTTCCGTCGGCGCCACGGTCATCACGCGCACGTTGCTGTCGCTCTTCATATCCGCTTGCTCATCGGCGAACACAATCAGCTCACCACCGCGGGCACGCACTTCCTGCAGGTTGGATTTCAGTTTCTCCAACAGCTCGTTGTTCGGTGCGACCGCGATGACAGGCATCTCGGCATCGACCAGTGCCAGCGGACCATGCTTGAGTTCGCCTGCCGGATAGGCCTCGGCGTGAATATAGGAGATCTCTTTCAGTTTCAATGCGCCTTCCATGGCGACGGGATACTGGGCGCCGCGGCCAAGGAACAGGGCGTTGTGTTTGTTGGCGAAAAACTCTGCCAAATCTTCAATGACTTCGTTCAGTCCGAGCACATCTTCAATGCGGCGTGGCAGAGTCTTGAGTTGTTCCACCAGGCTGATCTCGGTCTGCGCGGCCATACCGTGGCGTCGCCCCAAGACGATCACCAACAACATCAAGGCCACCAGCTGAGTGGTGAATGCCTTGGTGGAGGCCACGCCGATCTCCGGCCCGGCGCGTGTCATCAACGCCAGGTCGGCTTCACGCACGATGGAACTCTCGGGTACGTTGCAGATCGCCAGGGTATGGCCGAAACCGAGTCTTTTCGCTTCCTGCACGGCGGCCAGGGTATCGGCCGTTTCACCGGACTGGGATATGGCAATCACCAGGGAGTTGCGTCGGGCGACGGGATGGCGATAGCGAAACTCACTGGCCACTTCAACGGAGCAGGGTACGCCGGCGATCGATTCCAACCAGTACTTGGCCACCAGGCCCGCATGATAACTGGTGCCGCAGGCAATGATGTGGACGCCCTTGACGCTATCCAGGATCTCTTTCGCATTGGGACCGAAGGATTGCTCGAGCACGGTATCTCCGCTGATCCTGCCCTCGATGGTTTCGGCAATGGCGCGCGGCTGTTCGAAGATCTCCTTCAACATGTAGTGGCGGTAGGTGCCGCGGTCCATGGCGTCGGCACTCAACTGAGACACCTTCAACGGACGATCGACAACCTCGCCCTTTTCGTCATAGATGGTAAGGCTGTCGCGGGTGATGTCGGCGATGTCGCCGTCTTCGAGGAAGATGAATTTCTGCGTCACCGGCAACAGCGCGGCGACATCGGAGGCGATGAAATGCTCGCCGATGCCGATGCCGATCACCAGCGGGCTGCCGCGTCTTGCGGCGATGATGCGCCCCTTTTCCTGGTTGCTGATCACGCCCAGGGCATAGGCGCCTTCCAGATCCGACACCGTGGCGCGCACGGCCTCGAGCATGGTCTTGCCCTGCTGCTGGTAATCATAGATCTGGTGGACAACGACCTCGGTGTCGGTTTCGGAGGTGAAGGCATGGCCGCCCTCGGTCTGGGACTTGCGCAGCAATTCGTGGTTTTCGATGATACCGTTGTGGACGATGGCGACACTCTTGCGGCAGATGTGGGGATGGGCGTTGGATTGGCTCGGCTTGCCATGGGTGGCCCAGCGGGTATGGGCGATGCCGGTTTTTCCCGCCACAGGGCTGTTCTTGATGGCCTGCTCAAGTTCGGCCACCTTGCCCACGGTACGCACCCGGTCGATACAGCCGCCCTTATCGATGACTGCCACCCCGGCGGAGTCATAGCCACGATATTCCAGGCGCCGCAGCCCTTCCAGCAATATGGGCACCACGTCCCGCTCAGCCACCGCACCGATGATCCCACACATAAATGCCTATCCTTTCGTGTTATTACGGAGTCATATGAAAAGGATACCCTTCAATCAAGGCACGCCGTGAACACATCCTTCCAGGCTCGACGGCCGCATCCCTGCGGCTGACGCCCTTGATTGAAGGGCATCCCTTCCTTATGTTTTTGATTAGTAACCCTTTTTCTTCGCCGGCCGTTGCCAGCCGCTCTTTGAGATCTGTTTGGCCCTGCTGAGCGCCAGCGCACCCGGTTCCACTTCTTTGGTTATGGTGGACCCGGCACCGATAGTGGCACCGGCGCCGATTTTGACCGGCGCCACCAGCTGGGTATCGGAACCAACGAAGACGTCGTCACCGATCTCGGTCAGATGCTTGTTGGCGCCGTCGTAATTACAGGTGATGGTGCCGGCACCGATATTCACATTGCGACCAATAATCTAGTCGCCCACATAACTCAAATGGTTGACCTTGGAGCCCGGGCCGATTTGTGCCTTTTTGATTTCGACAAAATTGCCGATGTGGGTCGCTTCGGCCAACACCGTCTCGGGGCGCAAACGGGCAAAGGGGCCCACCTTGCTGTTCTTACCGATCACCGTGTTCTCGATGACACAATTGGCCAGGATCTTGGTGCCGGACTCGATCCGGCTGTTGCTGATCAAACAGTTGGGGCCGATCTCGACCTTATCCTAGATTTCAACATCACCTTCAAGGATAATGTTAACGTCCATGACCACATCCGTGCCGCAACGGACATTGCCGCGGATATCGATGCGGGCCGGATCGCGCAGGGTAACGCCACCATCCATTAGACACTCGGCCTGTTGCCGTTGATACGCACGTTCCAAGGCCGCCAGCTGGCGCTTGTTATTGACGCCCAATACTTCAAACTCATCGCCGGGAGAGGTGGTGCTGACATCGATGCCATCGGCCACGGCCATGGCGATAATGTCGGTCAAATAGTATTCACCCTGGGCGTTGTCGTTGTCCAATTGTTCCAGCCAACGGGCCAGATTTTCACGCGAAGTTGCCAGGATTCCCGTATTCACCTCGGTAATCGCCCGTTCAGCCTCAGTGGCATCCTTGTGCTCGATGATCCGTACCACCCGGCCGTCGGCGTCACGTAGGATCCTGCCATAGCCGGTGGCGTCATCCAGGGTGATGGTCAACAGACCGAAACCACTGTGGCGCGCCAGCTCGATCAAGTTCTTCAGTATTTCAGCCGAGGTCAGGGGTACATCGCCGTAGAGCACCAATACTTCACGCCCGGCCGGGATGTGGGGAATGGCCTGAGCCACCGCATGGCCGGTGCCCAGCTGCTGCGCCTGCTTGACCCAATCCACATCACAATGGGCGAGAGTGGTAGGCACGGCATCGCCACCATGGCCGTAGACTACATGGATGTCCTCGGCGCCGAGCTGCCTGGCCCGGTCGATCACGTGTTCCACCAGCGGCTTATGCGCCAGTTTATGCAGCACCTTGGGCAAGGCCGAGCGCATGCGCGTGCCTTGTCCGGCGGCGAGAATCACGACACTTAATCCCATTGACCCACCTATGAATCTCTAGCGCTTGAAACGAATAAGGGGAAAGACCTCTCAGCCTTTCCCCTTATTTTACCACTTTGACATTACGCCGGCGTTAACGCCCCGTCTTTCTGCGCAGCTTCTGGATGGCTTGCAACTGCGCCATGGCCTCGGCCAGCTCGCGCTCGGCCTGGGCCAGTTCGATCTCGCCCTGCTTGTCCCGCAACAACTGCTCGGCACGCTCCTTGGCCTGCTTGGCGGCCGCCTCATCCAGGTCCTTGGCGCGTACCGCGGTATCGGCCAGCACGGTGATGCAGTGGGGCTGGATTTCCAGCATACCACCGGAGACGTAGTAGAACTCCTCCTCACCATCGGGCCGCTCGACGCGCACCTCGCCCGGCTTGAGCTTGGTCAGCAAGGGGGCGTGGCGGGGGAGAATACCCAGATCACCCATTTCACCCGAAGCATGCACCATCTTGGCGGCACCCGAAAAGATCTCGGCTTCGGCACTGACGATGTCAACATGTACTGTCATAGACATAAGTCCCTCCTAAACGGGGATTACTTCCCTTCCATCTTCTTGGCTTTTTCCAGGGCCTCGTCGATGCCGCCGACCATGTAGAAGGCCTGTTCCGGGATATGGTCGTATTCACCTTCGACAATCCCCTTGAAGCCGCTGATGGTCTCTTTCAGAGGAACGTATTTGCCCGGTGCGCCGGTGAACACCTCGGCGACGAAGAAGGGCTGCGACAGGAAGCGCTGGATCTTACGGGCGCGGGCAACAATGCGCTTGTCTTCCTCGGACAGCTCGTCCATCCCCAGGATGGCGATGATGTCCTTGAGTTCCTTGTAGCGCTGCAGCGTGCCCTGTACCGCGCGGGCCACGTTGTAGTGCTCTTCACCGATGACCAGCGGATCGAGCTGACGTGAGGTGGAGTCCAGCGGGTCAACCGCGGGGTAAATCCCCAGCTCGGCGATGGAGCGTGACAGTACCACGGTGGCGTCCAAGTGAGCGAAGGTGGTGGCCGGTGACGGGTCGGTCAAGTCATCCGCAGGGACGTAGACGGCCTGGATGGAGGTGATGGAACCGGTCTTGGTGGAGGTGATACGCTCCTGCAGCACACCCATCTCCTCGGCCAGGGTGGGCTGATAACCTACCGCGGAAGGCATACGACCCAGCAGGGCGGAGACCTCGGTACCGGCCAGGGTGTAACGATAGATGTTATCGATGAACAGCAATACGTCACGGCCTTCGTCACGGAAGTACTCGGCCATGGTCAGGCCGGTTAAGGCGACGCGCAGGCGGTTACCCGGCGGCTCGTTCATCTGGCCGTAGACCAGTGATACCTTATCGATAACGTTGGAGTCGGTCATTTCGTGATAGAAATCGTTACCCTCACGCGTACGCTCACCGACACCGGCGAATACGGAGTAACCACTGTGCTCGATGGCGATGTTACGGATCAGTTCCATCATGTTAACGGTCTTGCCCACGCCGGCGCCACCGAACAGGCCGACCTTACCACCCTTGGCGAACGGGCAGACCAAGTCGATGACCTTGATGCCGGTTTCGAGCAGTTCCTGGGAGGCGGACAGCTCTTCGTATGAAGGCGCCTCGCGGTGGATTTCCCAGCGCGTCTCTTCGCCGATATCGCCTTTTTCATCAATGGGATCGCCGAGCACGTCCATGATACGACCCAGAGTCTTCTGGCCGACGGGAACGGAAATCGGAGCACCGGTGTTGCTCACGTTTACACCGCGCTTCAGACCGTCCGTAGTACCCATGGCGATGGTGCGCACCACCCCGTCACCCAGCTGCTGCTGGACTTCCAGGGTCAGACCGACCTCTTCGACCCTCAGGGCGTCATAGACTTTAGGCAGATCGCCGCCGGTGAACTCTACGTCCACAACAGCGCCGATGATTTGAACAACGTTTCCTGAACTCATGATTCAGTTCCTCTTTGCAATTTTAAATCTTATATATTCCGCCAAGACCTGTGATCCAGATCGCCTATACAGCCGCAGCGCCGCCGACAATTTCAGAGATTTCCTGCGTAATCGCCGCTTGGCGTGCCTTGTTGTAAACCAGCTGCAGATCACCGATCAGCTCACCGGCGTTATCCGAGGCGGCCTTCATGGCCACCATGCGCGCCGCCTGTTCACAGGCGATATTCTCAACCACGCCCTGGTAGACCTGCGACTCGACATAGCGAACCAGCAAGTCGGTCAACACATCCTTGGCCTCAGGTTCGTAGAGGTAATCCCAATGATGTTCCAACGCCTCGTCAGTCTCGTCGGCCTGAATCGGCAGCAGCTGATCTACGCGCGGCTGCTGCGTCATGGTGTTGACGAACTCGTTGAAGACCACATCGATGCGATCGATCTCGCCATCGTCGAAGGCATCCAGCATCACCTTGACACTGCCGATCAGGTCGTTGATCCCCGGCGCATCACCAAGATGTGCGGCCTGGGCACGGATACTGCCGAGACGCTTCAGAAAGTTGATGCCTTTTTGACCGATGAGGCAAAGCTCGACTTCAACACCTTTCTCACGCCACTGCTTGATCGAGTTGACGGTGGTCTTTAACAGGTTTGTGTTCAAGCCGCCGCACAGGCCGCGGTCACTGGTGATGACGATCAGACCCACCCGCTTGACCGATTCCCGCTCCTGCAGATAAGGATGACGGTATTCCGGATGCGCCTGGGAAAGATGGCCTATCACCGAGCGAATCTTCTTGGCATAGGGACGCGATGCCTGCATACGCTGCTGCGCCTTACGCATCTTGCTCGCCGCCACCATTTCCATGGCCCGAGTGATCTTCTGAGTATTCTGGATACTCTTGATCTTGGTGCGGATCTCTTTACCGACTGCCATTCGTCAGCCCCCTTACCAAGTGCTGCTTGATTTGAATTTTTCCAGCGTGCCACGCATATCACCGGCGATTTCGTCGTTGTAATCAGCCGTATCGTTAATGCGCTTGACCAGATCTGCGGCATTGGACTTGATGTAAGAGTGCAAAGCCTGCTCGAAAGACACCACCTTGCTCACTTCAACATCATCCAGGAAGCCTTCGTTAGCGGCGAACAGCGAGAACGCCATCTCGGCGATGGACAGCGGGCTGTATTGCTTCTGCTTCATCAGCTCGGTAACGCGCTGGCCGCGTTCGATCTGTTTGCGGGTGGACTCGTCCAGATCAGAGGCGAATTGGGCGAAGGCCGCCAGCTCGCGATACTGGGCCAGGTCGAGACGTACACCGCCACCCAGCTTCTTGATGATCTTGGTCTGGGCCGTGCCACCTACACGTGATACCGACAGGCCGGCGTTGATCGCCGGACGGATACCGGAGTTGAACAGATCGGTCTCCAGGAAGATCTGACCGTCGGTAATCGAGATTACGTTGGTCGGTACGAAGGCCGACACGTCACCCGCCTGGGTTTCAATGATCGGCAGGGCGGTCAATGAACCGGTCTTGCCTTTGACTTCACCGTTGGTGAACTTCTCGACGTAGTCGGCGTTAACACGCGCGGCACGTTCCAACAGGCGGGAGTGGAGGTAGAACACGTCACCGGGATAGGCTTCACGACCCGGCGGACGACGCAGCAGCAGAGATACCTGGCGATAGGCCCAAGCCTGCTTGGTCAGGTCATCGTATACGATCAGCGCGTCTTCACCGCGGTCACGGAAATACTCGCCCATGGCGCAACCCGCCTAAGGCGCGATGAACGGCAGCGCGGCGGAATCGGAGGCGGTGGCGGCGACCACGATGGTGTGTTCCAGCGCACCGTGTTCTTCCAGCTTGCGCTCCTCGTTGGCGATCGAAGAGGCCTTCTGACCGATGGCAACTTTGATACACTTAACGCCCGTG
>JASBUE010000014.1 GCA_030148045.1 Candidatus Tenderia sp. | reverse complement strand
AAGAAGTCTCGGGGCAGGAGATCATCTGCAAGGTCCAGGTGGGTGTCATCCTGTCCAACAACAAGGGCATCAACCGTATGGGCGGCGGCCTGTCCGCCGCCGCGCTGACGGAAAAGGACAAGGCCGATATCAAGACCGCGGCCGAGATGCAGGCCGACTATGTGGCCATCTCGTTTCCGCGCAAGGCCGACGACGTCCATCTGGCCCGTGAACTGTTGCGCGAGGCCGGTGGCCACGGTGGTATCGTCGCCAAGATCGAGCGCGCCGAAGCGGTCGAGGACGCCGAAGAGATTATCGCCGCCTCCGATGCCATCATGATTGCGCGCGGCGATCTGGGTGTGGAGATCGGCGACGCCGAATTGCCCGCGGTGCAGAAGCGGCTGATCAAGATGGCCCGCGCCATGAACCGCGTCGTCATTACGGCAACACAGATGATGGAAAGCATGATCGAGAACCCCATCCCCACCCGGGCGGAGGTCTTCGACGTGGCCAATGCCGTGCTGGACGGCACCGATGCGGTGATGCTGTCGGCGGAGACCGCGGCCGGCAAATATCCGGCCAAGGCGGTTGCGGCCATGGCGCGGATTTGTATCAGCGCCGAGAAGGAGGAGCTGGCCAGCACTTCCGATCATCGTATCAATACCCGTTTCAGCCGTGTCGATGAGGCGATCGCCATGGCGGCCATGTATGCCGCCAACCATCTCGGCGTCAAGGCCATCGCCTGTCTGACCGAGTCAGGTGCGACACCACTGTGGATGTCGCGTATCAGCTCCGGTATTCCGATTTACGCGATGACACCGCATGTCGAAACACGTCGTAAAGTGACACTGTACCGTGGTGTTTGCCCGGTCAGTTTTACGCATACCACCGCCGACCATGCCATCGTCAACAAGGAGGCGGTGGACGAGTTGATGCGCCGCGGCGCGGTGCGTAACGGCGACTTGGTGATCATTACCAAAGGCGACCTCATGGGTGTCCTGGGCGGCACCAATGCGCTGAAGATCGTGCGCGTCGGTGATATGCATGAACCCTCCTCCACAGAGGCATGACAGCGTACTTTTTATTTGTAACAACACTCTAAGTTTAGGAGATTGATATGGCTCTAATTTCAATGCGTCAATTGTTGGACTATGCGGCAGAGAACGATTTCGGCCTACCGGCATTCAACGTCAACAACATGGAACAGGTTCACGCCATCATGCAGGCGGCCGACGCCGTTGATTCACCTGTCATCATGCAGGGTTCCGCGGGTGCCCGCTCGTATGCCGGCGAACCCTTCCTGCGTCACCTGATCGCCGCCGCGATCGAGCAGTATCCGCACATTCCCGTGGTCATGCACCAGGACCATGGTTCCGAGCCCGCGGTTTGCCTGCGCTCCATCCAGTCGGGGTTTTCCTCGGTCATGATGGACGGCTCGCTGATGCCCGACATGAAGACCCCTGCGACCTACGAATATAATGTGGAAGTCACTCGCAAGGTGGTTGAGATGGCTCACGCCGGCGGCGTCTCCGTCGAGGGCGAGCTGGGTTGCCTGGGGTCGCTGGAAACCGGCGAGATGGGGGAAGAGGACGGCCACGGTGCCGAGGGCAAGTTGGATATGGATCAGCTGCTGACCGATCCGCAGGAGGCCAAGGACTTCGTCGAAAAGACCGGCGTCGACGCCCTGGCTATTGCCATCGGTACTTCGCACGGCGCTTACAAGTTCACCAAGAAGCCCACCGGCGACATTCTGCGCATCGACCGTGTGCGTGAGATCAACGCCGTGATTCCCAGCACGCACCTGGTGATGCACTGTTCGTCTTCCGTGCCGCAGGATTGGCTCGATATCATCAACAGCTACGGCGGCGACATGGGTCAGACCTATGGCGTGCCGGTGGATGAGATCGTGGAAGGTATCAAGAACGGCGTGCGCAAGGTCAATATCGATACCGATCTGCGTATGGCCTCGACCGGTGCGGTGCGCAAGCACCTGGCGGAAAACCCGGCCAACTTCGACCCGCGTAAATTCCTGAAGGAATCCACCAAGGCCATGATGGAGATCTGTAAGGCGCGTTACGAGGCCTTCGGTTGTGCCGGTCATGCTTCCAAGATCAAGGCCAAGTCCTTGGAAAAGATGATCGACTTCTACAAGTAGGCGATTACTTTTGTAGATATGGAAAAGGGCGGGTTTATCCCGCTCTTTTTTATTGTGAGTCCGCTAATGAACGTGAATGGACGCGAATTATAGACACCCCAGCTTCCCCCTTTCTTAAAGGGGGATAGAGGGGGATTTAGCAGTTTGGAGCCCTTGGCCATAAATCTCCCCCAGCCCTTTATGCCCTTTGTGTGCTCTTTAGGAAAGAGGGGGGCCTATTCGCGGACTATTTCCGGTAGTAGTCCTGATACCACGCCACAAACCGCCCAATCCCATCCTCAATGGACGTGGCCGGCTTAAAGCCCACATCGTTCATCAGATCGTCCACATTGGCGTAGGTGGCCGGCACATCACCGGGCTGCAGCGGCAGCAGGTTCTTCTCCGCTTTCATACCCAGGCATTCCTCGATGACTTCGATGAAACGCAACAGCTCCACCGGTTGGTTGTTGCCGATGTTATAGATGCGGTAGGGCGCATAGCTGGTGCCGGTGTCCGGATTGTCGCCGGACCATGCGGGGTTGGCTGTGGCGACCTTGTCCAGGGTGCGCACCACACCTTCGACGATGTCGTCGATGTAGGTGAAGTCACGGCGGCACTTGCCGTAGTTGAAGACCTCGATGGGCTTGCCTTCCAAAATTGCTTTGGTGAACAGGAACAGGGCCATGTCCGGCCGGCCCCAGGGGCCGTAGACGGTGAAAAAGCGCAGCCCGGTGGTGGGCAGCTGATAGAGATGACTGTAGGTGTGGGCCATCAGCTCGTTGGCTTTCTTCGAGGCGGCGTAGAGGCTGACCGGGTGGTCCACGTTGTCGTGCACCGAGAAGGGCATCTTGGTGTTGGCGCCGTAGACCGAGCTGCTGGAGGCGTAGACCAGATGTTCCACCTGGTTGTGGCGGCAGCCCTCCAGGATGTTGGTGGTGCCCTGGATATTGCTGTCGATATAGGCATGCGGATTGACCAGGGAATAGCGTACCCCGGCCTGGGCGGCCAGGTGCACGACGCGGTCGGGCTTGTGCTCCTGGAACAGCTTGGCCACACCGTCGCGGTCCTCCAGGTCCAGACGGATATCGGTAAAACCGTCGCGACAGGTGAGGCGCGCCAGGCGGTCCTGTTTCAGTTTGACGTCGTAATAATCATTGAGATTGTCCAGCCCTATGACTTGGTCGCCGCGGTCGAGCAGGGCGTGGGAGACATTGGAGCCGATAAAGCCGGCGCTGCCTGTTACTAATACATTCATGCTTGAGTTAGCCTTTTTGACTGAGTTATAGGCGGCCGTCCACGGTGCCGGCGGGGAACACATACTTGACGTCATAGATGACGCAGTTGGGTTTGCCCAGGGCCTTGACGCCCTCCAGCCCCATCTTTTCAAACTGGCGGTGATTGACCGCCAGGATGATGGCGTCATAACTGCCCGGCCGGGGCTCGGCGATGGGGTTGATGCCGTATTCATGTTCGGCCTCGGCCGGATTGACCCAGGGATCGTAGACGTCGATCTGGCAATGATAGTCCTCGAACTCGTCCAGGATGTCGACCACGCGGGTATTGCGCAGGTCGGGACAGTTCTCCTTGAAGGTCAGGCCCATAATGAGGATCTTGGCATCCACCACGGTGATGCGCTTCTGGGTCATCAACTTGACCACCTGCTGGGCCACATAGGCGCCCATGCCGTCGTTGATGCGCCGGCCCGCCAGGATCATTTCCGGCTGGTAGCCGATCTCCTGGGCCTTGTGGGTCAGGTAATAGGGGTCGACGCCGATGCAGTGGCCGCCCACCAGGCCGGGGCGGAAGGGCAGGAAGTTCAACTTGGTGCCGGCGGCCTGGAGCACCTCCTCGGTATCGATACCGAGGCGATTGAAGATCAACGCCAGTTCATTGATCAGGGCGATGTTGACGTCGCGCTGCGTATTCTCGATCACCTTGGCGGCCTCGGCGACGCGGATGCTGCTGGCCTTGTGGGTGCCGGCCTCGATGACCTGCTGGTAGAGCTCATCGACAAAGTCGGCGATCTCGGGGGTGGAGCCCGAGGTGACTTTCAAAATATTGGTGACGCGGTGCTCCTTGTCGCCCGGGTTGATGCGCTCGGGGCTGTAACCGGCGTAAAAGCCCCGGTTGTAGCTCAGGCCCGACTGCGCCTCCATGATGGGAATGCAGACCTCTTCCGTGGCACCGGGATAGACGGTGGATTCGAAAATGACGATGTCGTCCTTCTTCAGCAGCTTGCAGACGGTCTGGCTGGCGCCGATCAGGGGGGACAGATCGGGGCGCTTGTGGTTGTCGATGGGGGTGGGCACGGTGACGATATAGACGTTGCAGTCCTTCAGGTCGACCGGGTCGCTGGTGTAGCTCAGTTGGGTGGCCTTGACCAGCTCCTCCGGCTCGACTTCCAGCGAGCTGTCCTTGCCGGCCTTCAGCTCGTCGATGCGGCCCTGATTGATGTCCAGGCCGACCACAGGCATCTTTTTGCCGAATTCCACCGCCAACGGCAGGCCGACATAACCCAGGCCGATCATGCCGATTTTTACGTTTTTTAATGTGTGCATGGATGAGGCTCCTGCTAAATGACGGGTTGGGTTATACCTCGGCCGATGGCGTAATAAGTAAAGCCGAGTTGGGCCATCATGGTCGGGTCGTAGATATTGCGGCCGTCAAAGATTATCGGCTGTTTAAGGCTTTGTTTGATGTGATCGAAATTCGGACTGCGGAACACCTTCCACTCCGTGGCCACGGTCAAGGCGTCGGCGTTTTCCAGCGCCGCCTCGGGCGAGTCGCACAGCACCAGATCGTCGCGCTGGCCATAGATGCGGGTGGTCTCTTCCATGGCCTCGGGGTCGAAGGCCTGCACCCGGGCCCCTTGTTGCCACAACGCCTCCATCAGGGTGCGGCTGGGGGCCTCGCGCATGTCGTCAGTGTTGGGTTTGAAGGCCAGCCCCCACAGGGCGATGGTCTTGCCTTTCAGGTCGCTGTCAAAATGATCGACGATCTTGGTGAACAGGCGTTGTTTCTGGAATTTATTGACCGCCTCGACGGCCTCCAGCAAGGAGGCCTGATAGCCGATCTGGCGTGCGGTGCGCTCCAGCGCTTGCACGTCCTTGGGAAAACAGGAACCGCCGTAGCCGCAGCCGGGGTAGATAAAGTGATAGCCGATGCGCGGATCCGAGCCGATGCCGATGCGTACCTGTTCGATATCGGCGCCCAGTTTTTCGGCCATGTTGGCCAGCTCGTTCATAAAGCTGATCTTGGTGGCGAGCATGGCGTTGGCGGCGTACTTGGTCAGTTACGCCGAGCGGATGTCCATGGCGATGACACGGTCGTGGCTGCGGTTGAAGGGCGCGTAGAGGGCGCGCAGTAGCTCGGTGGTGCGTGGATTGTCGGTGCCGACGATGATCCGGTCGGGCTTCATGAAGTCGTCGACGGCGGCGCCTTCCTTGAGGAATTCCGGGTTGGAGACCACATCGAAATCCACATCCTTTTGATATTTTTGCTGGGTTTCCAAGACCTTGGCGCGGACCTTGTCGGCGGTGCCCACCGGCACCGTGGATTTGTCGACGATAAACTTATAGTCCTGCATGTGGCTGCCGATAATCTCGGCCACGGCCAGCACATATTGCAGGTCGGAGGAGCCGTCTTCGTCCGGCGGCGTCCCGACGGCGATGAACTGGAACAGGCCGTGTTTCACCCCTTCGGCCACGTCGGTGGAAAATTTCAGCCGGCCCGCCTCGTGGTTGGTTTGGACAACGGCTTCCAGCCCCGGCTCGTAGATGGGGATAATGCCTTGATTGAGCTTGTTTATTTTGTCGGCATCGATATCGATGCAGAGCACGTCGTTGCCGACGTCGGCGAGGCAGGCGCCGGTCACAAGGCCAACATAGCCCGAGCCAAAGACGGTTATTTTCATGAGGTGATCCTGTTAAAGCTAATAGACGCGAGTATTCGGCCGTCAAAGATATCAAAGCTTCACCGCGGCGTCAGTATGGATTTGAAATTTTATTATTGTTTTCCTGCCGTTATACTACACAGGCAGGACGTGAGCCGGTTCAGATTAAGGAAAATTTGTGTCATCCCTGTTAATTGACTTGTTACAGCACCCGGAATTTATCGAGGGAAAGCACTGGCGTAAAGCACGCTACTCCGCCAACACACCGGTTTTTTCCGAAGGCGATACCGGCCACGAACTTTACTTGGTGCTCGATGGTACCCTGCGGGTGCTGGGCAAGGTGGACCTGGATGAGCGGCGCCACATCCAGCCGGGCTTCGGCGAACTGGCCAAGGGCGATATCTTCGGTGAACTGGTACTGTTCGACGAGATGAGCCGTTCCGCCACGGTGGTAACGGTTTCCGAGGCCGAGTTGGCGGTCCTCAACGGGGAGGCACTGCTGAAGTTTCTCGACGCTCACCCCGAAATCGGATATCCGCTCCTCAAGGAATTGATGACCGTGCTGGTTGGCAGGTTGCGCAAGGCCAACCAACGCATATTCTCCTTGTTCGCCTGGGGGCTCAAAGTCAAAGGAATTGATACAGTTCTATAATTGACAGGTTATAGATTGGGGGCGTCATGGTCGATATTTTGCGTTTAGGTCCGGTCAGGCCATGCAGCGGTCATTCATCATGCAGCTTAGCGGCTACTTAAGATAAAACAACCAATGCTCAGGCTATTCAGACATTACATCCCCACCTCCTTCGCACTATTGATTGTTGTCGAGCTGCTATGGTTCTGGAGTTCCATCTATCTCGGTGCCGAATTGCGTTTCCTGGGCGGCGAAATGGATAAAGACCTGCTGCCGCTGTGGCCCAAGGCGCTGCTGTTCACCTCGGTGATGTTCCTCTCCCTGACGGCAATGGGTTTGTATAAAAATCTTTATCGCGAGGGGGTCGAGGGAACCCTGCTGCGCCTGGTGCTGAGCATGCTGATCGCCCTGGCTGCCATGAGCCTGGTGTTCTATCTCGTGCCCTACCTGTTTCTCGGTCGCGGCGCGTTTGCCTGGGCCTTTGTTATCGCCGTGCTGGGCATCCTCCTGGTGCGCTTCGTTTTTGTAAAGTTTATCGATAACGAGTCCCTCAAGCGCCGTGTGCTGGTGCTGGGGGCGGGCAAACGCGCCGAGCAGTTCAAGATGTTGCGCCGTAAGGGCGACCAGCTGGGTTTCAGGATTCTGGGCTTCGTCCATGTCCACGGTGAGCATGACGTGATGCCGAGTGAAAAGGTGATCCATATCGACACGCCCTTGATCGACTACGCCATGAAGCACCATGTCCAGGAGATCGTGGTGGCCATCGAAGACCGGCGTAAGTCGTTTCCGGTCGAAGACCTGCTCGACTGCAAGATGAGCGGTATCGACGTGATCGACCTGCAGAGCTTTTTCGAACGCGAGACCGGCAAGGTCAGGCTGGAGACGCTGCACCCCAGCTGGCTGGTGTACTCGGACGGTTTTCGCCACATCGGCTTTCAACATACCGTCAAACGGGCCTTTGATATCTTCGCCAGTTCGCTGATCCTGTTGTTGACCTGGCCGATCATGCTGGCGGCCGCCATCGCCATTTGGGCCGAAAGCGGTTTCAGCGGTCCGGTACTGTATCGCCAGGTGCGCGTGGGGCAGAACTGGCGCCTGTTCCAGGTGCTCAAGTTCCGCAGTATGGTGATCAATGCGGAAAAAGACGGCTCCCCCCAGTGGGCGCAAAAGAACGACAGCCGCATCACCCGGTCCGGCAAGCTCATCCGCCGCACCCGCATCGACGAGTTGCCTCAGATCTTCAACGTGTTGCGCGGCGATATGAGTTTCATCGGGCCGCGCCCGGAGCGGCCGGAGTTTGTCGAACAACTGGCCGATAAAATCCCCTATTACGCCGAGCGCCACCGGGTCAAACCCGGTATCACCGGCTGGGCGCAGGTGCGTTATCCCTACGGCGCCTCGGATGAGGATGCGCGTGAGAAGCTGCAGTACGACCTCTATTATGTGAAAAATTACAGCCTGTTCCTCGATTGTCTGATTCTGTTCCAGACCGCCGAGGTGGTCATCTTCGGCCAGGGCGCGCGTTGACCCTGAATGGGCCGGTCCGGTGTTAACAGGCCCTAGTGCTGAGGCGGGAATAATGAATACTCATCTTCCGAAACACGCTGTGAATACATCCCTGTAAGCTCGCTGGCCGCATCCCTGCGGCCAACGGTTTCGGAAGATGAGTATTTATTATTAGGAACTTATTTAATATGTGGTCCGCAACGACAAAACTACTCGCTCATGAGTGACACCCTGGCAGCCTTCAACCTCGGCGTCTGGGGTTACGCCCTCGCCGCCGCCGGCTACCTGCTGCTCGCCGTGCTGCTGACCACCAGCTGGCGTGGCCGGTTGCAGGGCGGATTGCTGCTGGCGCTCATGCTGGTGTCGGCGGTCTGGGCCGGCCTGTTGGCCTACGCCCTGGCCTTTGCCTTGCCGCTGTCGATTCAGCATGCCGGATTCGAGTTGCTGCGCACCGGGGTGACCCTGTTGTTTCTCTACAAGATCCTGCCGGTCGATAAAAACGCTTCCACTCCCTATGCCACCACATTACGGTGGTCGGCCTATGCCATGGTGGCTGTATGGATCGGGGTGATGGGCTTGCACTTTTATACCTGGTTTTACGAGCAGTCGGTCGCCCGCATTGTCGGTTATGATCCCCGTTTCCTCGGCCACCTGGCGCTGGCCCTGTTCGGGCTGGTCTTGATCGAGCACCTGTTTCGCAATACCCAGCCGCAACAGCGTTGGGCGATCAAGTATCTCTGCCTGGGGCTGGGCGGACTGTTTGCCTACGATTTCTATCTCTATTCCAATGCGGTGCTGTTCAGTACCGTTGATCGGAATCTGTGGGATGCCAGGGGTTACATCCATCTCCTGGTAATCCCCCTCATCGCCGTCTCGGCAGCGCGTAACCCGCAGTGGTCGCTGGATGTGTTCGTCTCGCGGCGCATGGTGTTCCACAGCGCCTCCATCCTGGGGGTCGGCATCTACCTGGTGCTGATGGCGTTGGGCGGCTATGCCATCCGTTATCTGGGCGGCGACTGGGGCACCCTGGCCCAGGCGATCTTTCTCTTCGGCGCGGCCCTGTTACTGTTTGCCTTGATGTTTTCCGGCCAGGTGCGGGCGCGGGCGCGGGTATTTCTCAGCAAGCATTTTTTCAATTATAAATACGACTACCGCGAGGAGTGGCTCAAGTTTATCGGCGCCCTGGCCAGCGAGGCGCCGGGGCCGGGTTTGAGAGAGCGGATTCTGCAGGCCCTGGCGGCCATC
>JASBUE010000013.1 GCA_030148045.1 Candidatus Tenderia sp. | reverse complement strand
CTTGGAAACGCCGTGGGCACTGAAAATGACGGTAGCCTCATTCGGCACCTCATCGAGCTCATCGACGAAGACGGCACCGCGTTCGCGCAGGCCGTCCACCACGAAGGTGTTGTGCACTACTTCATGCCGCACATAGATGGGCGCGCCGAACAGTTCCAGGGCGCGCTCGACGATGCCGATGGCGCGGTCGACCCCGGCGCAGAATCCGCGTGGATTGGCAAGTAAAACAGACATAACGAATCCCTTAATTGCTTGCCTTGTGACGGCCGCTAAAACTGTCAATAACCAACAGCAGCGCGCCGAGGGTAATGGCGGAGTCGGCGATATTGAAGGCCGGCCAGTGACAGGCGCCGCCGCGATTGCTGATCACCTGGGTAAAAAACGGCAGGCAGTCGTTGCTCAGATAATAGACATCGATAAAATCCACCACGTGGCCGAGCCAGGCCCGATCGATGACATTACCCAATGCCCCACCCAGAATCAACGCCAGGGCGAGCGCCAGACGCGCATCACCGGGCCCCAGGCGTCGCAACCAGTGAATGATGTAACCGGACACCAGCAGGGCGAGGATGATGAAAAACCAACGCTGCCAACCGCCGGCGCCGGCGAGAAAACTGAAGGCGGCGCCGCTGTTGTAGGACAGGGTCAGATTGAAGCCGGTGAACAGCTGCTGCGGCATGTGCAATTGCAAGGCGGCGTCGGCCCACAGCTTGGTGGCCTGGTCGACGACGATCACCACCAGCGCCAGCCCGATCCAGCGCAGCATGGAGCTACCCTGCTTAGGCAAAACGGCGCTGTTCTCCATCACCCACCACGTTTTCGACACAACGGCCGCACAGTTGCGGATGCTCGGCGTGGCTGCCCACATCGGCGCGGTGATGCCAGCAGCGCACGCATTTGGCGTGTTCCGAGGGGATCACCTGCACCCACAACTCGTCGTTGGAATCGAGAGTGTAGTGAATGGCCTCCTCGGGCACCACGGTGGTGCCGTGCACCCGCGCCGCCTAGGTGATGAGCACGAAGCGCAGCTCGTCGCCCAGTTTTTCCAATTGTGCCTTCAGTTCACTGCCGCAGTAGAGTTCCACCTCGGCGTCCAGCGAACCGCCGATGCCGCCGGCGACACGCAGCTGTTCCAATTCTTTCTTGACGAATTCGCGCACCTGCAGCACTTGTTTCCAAACGGCACCGCCCAACTCCTGGTCGCTGATCTGCGGCAGCGCATACCAGGTTTCGAGAAACACTGATGCGCCGCGCTGGCCCGGGATGTTGCCCCAGATCTCTTCGCTGGTGAAAGAGAGGATGGGCGCCAGCCAACGCGTCATGGCCTCGATGAGGTGGTACATGGCGGTCTGACAGGAGCGCCGCGCGACACTGTTTTCCTGGGTGGTGTACTGGCGGTCCTTGATCACGTCGAGATAAAAACCGCCCAGCTCCACGGCGCAGAAGTTGTGCACCTTTTGATAGATCTGGTGAAACTCGTAGTGGTCATAGGCGGCCTTCACCTGTTCCTGCAGGGCGCGGGCGCGCTCCACCGCCCAGCGATCCAGGGCCAGCATCTCGGCCGGCGCCAGGGCGTGCCGGGCGGGATCGAAGCCGTTGAGGTTGGCCAACAAAAAGCGCGCCGTGTTGCGCAGGCGGCGATAGGCGTCGGCGCTGCGCTTTAAGATTTCATCGGACACCGTCATCTCGCCGCGGTAATCCGTGGCCGCCACCCACAGGCGCAGGATGTCGGCGCCGAGGGAATTGGCCACCTGCTGCGGCGCGACAACATTGCCCCTGGACTTGGACATCTTCTGGCCCTTGGCGTCGACGGTAAAGCCATGGGTCAACACGGATTTGTAGGGCGCCGCGCCGCGCATGGCGACAGCGGTCAACAGTGAAGACTGAAACCAGCCGCGGTGCTGATCGGAACCTTCCAGATAAAGATCGGCCGGCAAGGCCAATTCATCGCGGCGCTCCAGCACCGCCGCATGGGTAACGCCGGAGTCGAACCACACATCCAGGGTATCGTTGACCTTGTCGTACTGCCCGGCCTCGTCACCCAGCAGTTCGGCGGGGTCAAGTTCGAACCAGGCGTCGATGCCCTGTTCTTCAATGCGTTGGGCCACCTGCTCGATCAATTCCTGCGTGCGCGGGTGCAACTCGCCACTCTCCTTATGCACGAACAGGGCGATAGGCACACCCCAGGTGCGCTGGCGCGAGACGCACCAGTCGGGGCGTTTTTCCACCATGCCCTCGATGCGGGCCTGGCCCCAATCGGGCAGCCATTGAGAATTCTTGATGGCCTTCATGGCCTGCTCACGCAGGCTCTTCTGCTCCATGCGGATTCCCTGCTGCTCGTTCCCTACGGCAGCAGGATACACCGCGTCCATGCGGATAAACCACTGCGGCGTGGCGCGGAAGATGATGGGCGTCTTGTGGCGCCAGCAGTGGGGATAGCTGTGACGCAAGGCGGCGGCGTGCAGCAGTTTGCCCTTGCCCTCCAGCACCTCGATCACGTGATCATTGGCCTTGAAGACGTGCTCGCCGGCGAACAGCTCGGTGTTGGGCAGGAACTTGCCGTCGCCGCCGACGGGGTTGTCCACCTTGAGCGTGTAGCGCGAACCGACCACGTAATCATCCTGGCCGTGACCCGGGGCGGTGTGCACGGCGCCGGTACCGGCCTCGGTGGTGACGTGGTCGCCGAGGATAATGGGCACCTCGCGATCGTAAAAGGGATGGGCCAGCTCCAAGCCTTCCAGCTCGGACCCTTTGCAGTAGGCCACCACACGGTATTCGTCGATCTCGTAGCGGGCCAGGGTGTCCTTGACCATGGGCTCGGCCATCACCAGGCGCTCGACACCGTGTTCGGCCTCGCACTGGATGACGGCATAGTCCAATTCTGGATTGAGACAGACCGCCTGGTTGGCGGGCAGGGTCCAGGGCGTGGTGGTCCAGATCACCACCGACAGGGGGCCCTTGCCTTCATGATCCTCGACATGGTGACAGCGCTGCATGAAGGCCTCGTCGTCCAGCACGGTAAAACGCACATCGATGGCGGGCGAGGTCTTGTCCTCGTATTCCACCTCGGCCTCGGCCAGGGCGGAGCCGCAGTCCACGCACCAGTGCACCGGCTTGTAGCCCTTGTGCAGGTAACCGTTTTCAATGATTCGGCCCAGGCTGCGCACGATGTCGGCCTCGAATTTGAAGTCCATGGTGAGATAGGGATGATCCCAGTAGCCGATCACGCCCAGGCGCTTGAAGTCCTCGCGCTGCTGGTCCACCTGTTTGCCGGCATAGTCGCGGCAGGCGTTGCGGAAGGTCTTGGCGTCCACCTTGTGGCCGGCCTTGCCCACCCTCTTTTCCACCTGCAGCTCGATGGGCAGGCCGTGGCAGTCCCAGCCCGGCACGTAGGGGGCGTCATAACCGCTCATGGCC
>JASBUE010000010.1 GCA_030148045.1 Candidatus Tenderia sp. | reverse complement strand
CATGATCTGCTCCAGGGCGTCGAGACAGCTGCCCACCACCGTGGCGGCCGCTTCATAGACGCCGGGGAAGGCGGGGGTGTCGCCGTAGTCCAGATAGCCCGTCCCCGTCTCCGATTGGCGTTTCACCTGTTCCACGTAGGCAGGGTCGTGAAAGCGTTCGATCTCGGCTTGCGTTGCCATTGCCGGCGGGTGGAGGATGACCCGTTGCACTAAGCCTTTTTCCGCTAGCGCCCGATTGAAGGCCGCCATGCGCCAGGGGCCGAAGGGGTGGCCCCCGGGAAAGCCGTAGCGGCCCAGTGTTTCGCCCAGGTAGACACAGAGTCTGGCCATGATGATCAAGCTTAGGCGATCATGGCGGGAGTGCAAAAATAAAAAGGCCCGCCATGGCGGGCCTTTTATGTCGAGCCGGTCGGTCTGGCTTCTATTTGGCGGAATGGCCGCTTAGCTTGATCTCCACCTTTTCGTGCTCGGCCAGCCCCTCGTAGTATTCGCGCAGGATGGCCAGTACTTCCGGGCGAGAGAACTCAGCCGGCACTTCATCACCCTCAGACAACATCTTGCGCAGCTTGGAGCCGGACAGCAACAGGCGGTCGCCGGCCTCGTGGGGGCAGGTCTTCATGGAGGCCATGCCGCCGCACTTGTAGCAGTAGAAGGTCCAGTCGATCTTCAGCGGCTGGGTCTCCAGGGCGCCTTCGGGCAGCTCGTCGAAGATGTGATGGGCGTCGAAGGGGCCGTAGTAGTCGCCAACACCGGCGTGGTCGCGGCCCACGATCAGGTGCGAGCAGCCGTAATTCTGGCGGAACAGGGCGTGCAGCAGGGCCTCGCGCGGCCCGGCGTAGCGCATGTCGAGCGGGTAACCGGACTGCACCACGGTGTCCTTGACGAAGTAGTTCTCTACCAGGGCGTTGATGGCCTTGACGCGCACGCCGGAGGGGATGTCGCCGGGCTTGAGCTTGCCCAGCAGGGAGTGGATCATGACACCGTCGCAGATCTCGATGGCGATCTTGACCAGGTATTCGTGGGAGCGATGCAGTGGGTTGCGGGTCTGGAAGGCCACCACGGTGCGCCAGCCCTTTTCCTCGAACAGCTTGCGGGTTTCGGCCGGGGTCATGTAGATGTCACCGAAATCGGTGGGGAAGCGGCCCTCAGAGAGCACCTTGACGGGTCCGGCCAGGTTAACCTCGCCCTGCTCCATGACCATCTTCACGCCCGGGTGCTCGATGTCAGTGGTCTTGTAGACCATCATGCACTCGTGTTCCTTGTCGATGCCGTACTTCTCGGTGACGGTCATGGTGGCCATGACCTCGCCGGTTTCGGCGTCGATGAGGGCGATATCCTCGCCCAGCTTAAGAGCGTCGGCCTCGGCCTGGGTGGTAGAGAGGGTGATGGGGATGGGCCAGAACAGGCCGCTGGCCATCTTCATGCCGTCACAGACCCCTTCCCAGTCGGCGCGGGTCATGAAACCGGTTAGGGGGGTGAAGCCGCCGATGCCCATCATGATGATGTCGCCCACTTCGCGTGAGCTGACGGTCAGCTTGGGCAGGGTCTCGCCCCGGGCCCGCTCGGCCGCCAGGGCCTCGCCTTCCAGCAGCAGCGGTTTTAATTCCCCGCCGCCATGGGGATTTACCAGTTTTGACATTGTGTGTTTTCTCCCTGGGGATTGAATGGAACTTAACGTAATCCGGGCCCTGACGGCCGTTTGGGCGCTGATTATAGCGCGAACGGGGGAGTAAGCCGAAATATGGCGGGAATATTAGCTTATAGTCAGAAATGCTGTGTGAGGCAGGGCGGGCGGCCTGCACCGTATCTTTCCGGCACCTCGCAAATCATGCGGTCCGGTCTCCGGGCCCGGTTCCATTTGCTGTACAATGACACCCCTTATTCCATGAGCAATAAGGAGTGGAGTCGTGGAGCAATATCGGGGAACGACTATCTTGTCGGTGCGTCGCAATGGCAAGGTCGTGATCGGCGGTGACGGCCAGGTCTCGCTGGGCAATACGGTGATGAAGGGCAACGCGCGCAAGGTGCGCCGGCTCTACAATGACCGGGTGATCGCCGGGTTCGCCTGTGGCACCGCCGACGCCTTCACCCTGTTCGAGCGCTTCGAGGGCAAGCTGGAAAAGCATTCCGGCCACCTGGTGCGCGCCGCCGTCGAGCTGGCCAAGGACTGGCGCACCGACCGCGCCCTGCGCCGCTTGGAGGCCTTGCTGTTGGTGGCCGATGCCAAGGCCTCGCTGATCATCACTGGCAACGGCGATGTGGTCGAGCCCGAGCATGAGGAAGACCTGATGGCCATCGGCTCCGGCGGCGCCTTCGCCCAGGCCGCCGCCCATGCCCTGCTGGATAACACCGAGCTGGATGCCCGCAGCATCGTCGAGAAGGGGCTGAACATCGCCGCCAACATCTGTGTCTACACCAACGGCAACCTCACCATCGAAGAATTAAGCGAGTAACTAAAGAAAGGTTCGACAAGACTATGTCAGAGATGACGCCCAGAGAGATCGTCCAGGAGCTGGATAAGCACATCGTCGGCCAGTCGGCGGCCAAGCGCGCCGTGGCCATCGCCCTGCGTAACCGCTGGCGCCGCAGCCAGGTGGCTGCGGAGCTGCGCAACGAGATCACCCCCAAGAACATCCTCATGATCGGCCCCACCGGGGTGGGCAAGACCGAGATCGCCCGGCGTCTGGCCAAACTGGCCAAGGCTCCCTTTATCAAGGTCGAAGCCACCAAGTTCACCGAGGTGGGCTACGTGGGGCGTGACGTGGAATCCATCATCCGCGACCTGGTGGATGTCTCCATCAAGATGACTCGCGAGCAGGCCAAGAAGGAGGTGCGCTACCGCGCCGAAGAGGCCGCTGAGGAGCGTATTCTGGACATTTTATTGCCGCCAGCGCGCGGCGTCTACGACGATCAGTCTCAGGAGAAGAGCAGCTCCACACGCCAGGTGTTCCGCAAAAAGCTGCGCCAGGGCGAGCTGGATGAGCGCGAGATCGAGATCGAGGTGGCCGCGCCCGCCGCCAGCGTGGAGATCATGGGGCCGCCGGGCATGGAGGACATGACCAGCCAGCTGCAGAACCTGTTCCAGAACATGGGGCCGGGCAAGACCCAGCGCCGCAAGGTGCCGATCCGGGAGGCCTTCAAACTACTGGCCGACGAAGAGGCGGCCAAGCTGGTCAACGAGGAGGAGATCAAGACCCAGGCGCTGCAAAACGCCGAGCAGAACGGCATCGTCTTCCTCGACGAGCTGGACAAGATCGCCAAGCGCGGCGAGGTCTCGGGCACCGATGTCTCGCGCGAGGGGGTGCAGCGCGACCTGCTGCCGCTGGTGGAGGGCTGTACCGTCTCCACCAAGCACGGCATGCTCAAGACCGACCATATCCTGTTCATCGCTTCGGGGGCCTTTCATCTGGCCAAGCCCTCCGACCTGGTGCCGGAGCTGCAGGGGCGGCTGCCCATCCGCGTCGAACTGGATGCCCTGGAGGTTGAGGACTTCGTCCGCATCCTTACCGAACCGGACGCCTCCCTGACCCAGCAATACGCCGCCCTGCTGGTCACCGAGGGCGTCAGCCTCAGCTTCACCGACGACGGCATCGCCCGGCTCGCCGAGGTGGCCTGGCAGGTCAATGAGCGCACCGAGAACATCGGCGCCCGCCGCTTGCATACGGTGATGGAAAAACTACTGGAATTGATCTCCTACGAGGCCCCGGACAAGGCCGGCAGTACCCTCATCATCGATGCCGCCTACGTGGATTCGCAGCTGGACAAGCTGGCCCAGAACGAAGACCTGAGTCGTTATATCCTGTAAGCCATGCCGTTCTTCCATAGTTCAATATGCCACCATGCCGCCGCCTCCTTTCCTAAAATGAAACATACAAGGGGGATTTTAAAGACGGGAGTTTTTTTGCAATGGGTATGATCACGCCGACCGACATCCGCCTGCATCAGAAATCACGCTATCTGGAAGTCAGTTTCGCCGACGGCCAGACCTTCAAGCTGCCCTGCGAATTCCTGCGCGTTCATTCTCCCTCCGCCGAGGTGCGCGGCCACGGCCCGGGGCAGGAGGTGTTGCAGGTGGGCAAGGAAGGGGTCAATATCGTGGCCATCGAGCCGGTGGGCCAGTACGCGGTGAAACTCTATTTCGACGACGGCCACAACTCGGGCATCTACGACTGGGGGCTGCTGTACCGCTACGGCCAGCATCAGAAGGAGATGTGGCAGGATTATTTGAGGCGTCTCGAAGCGGCGGGCCA
>JASBUE010000008.1 GCA_030148045.1 Candidatus Tenderia sp. | reverse complement strand
GTCTTGATATCGGCCTTGTCCTTTTCCGTCAGCGCGGCGGCCTGTCCGCCGCCCATACGGTTGATGCCCTTGTTGTTGGACAGGATGCCACCCACCTGGACCTTGCAGATGATCTCCTGCCCCGAGACTTCTTCCACCCACAGCACGATGCGGCCGTCGTCAAGCAGCAGGGTGTCGCCACGGTTGACATCGTTGGGCAACTCCTTGTACGTCAGACCGACGCGTTCCTGGTCACCGTCGTTGGTGGCGCAGGCGGCATCGAGGATAAAGCGCTGGCCTTCGGCCAGGTTGACCTTGCCCTCCCTGAAACGCTCGGTGCGAATCTTGGGGCCTTGCAGGTCGGCAAGCACGCCGACCTGGCGCCCGTGCGCCCGGGCGCGATTGCGCACGGCCTCGGCACGGTTGATATGGTCTTCGGCGGCGCCATGGGAAAAATTGGCGCGCACCACATCAACACCGGCCTGGATCAGCTCATCCAGTGCTTTGGGATCGTCCGTTGCCGGCCCAAGGGTCGCAACAATCTTTGTGCGTCTAAACATATGTGTGGATGAATACCTAATCGTATTTATTATTGTTATTAAGCCTTAAAAATCCCCCGGAAAAACCCCGGGGAAAACATCTATAAATCCTAGTTCGCGGCACGCTCTTCAAGAATGGCGACTGCGGGCAGTTTCTTGCCTTCGAGAAATTCGAGGAAAGCGCCACCACCGGTGGAAATGTAGGATACTTTATCAGCAATATCGTACTTATCAACCGCCGCCAGCGTATCACCACCGCCCGCGATTGAGAAGGCGTCCGACTCGGCAATGGCCAGCGACAGGGCCTTGGTGCCCTCCCCGAACTGATCGAATTCGAACACACCCACCGGGCCGTTCCAGACGATGGTGCCGGCGCCCTTGAGAATCTCGGCCAGTTGCTTGGAGGTCTCGGGACCGATATCGAAGATCATGTCGTCATCCTCCACTTCGGTCACCGGCTTCAGGGTCGCCTCGGCGGTTTCCGAGAACTCCTTGCCGCAGACCACATCCACCGGCACCGGGATATCGCCGCCACGAGACTGGGCATCGGCGGTCAGTTTTTTCGCGGTGTCGACAAGGTCGGCCTCATACAGGGATTTGCCCACATTGTGGCCGGCGGCCGCAATAAACGTATTGGCGATACCGCCGCCCACAATCAACTGATCCACGATCTTGGAGAGTGACTCGAGCACGGTCAGCTTGGTGGACACCTTGGAACCGCCGACAATGGCGACCATGGGGCGCCTGGGATTATCCAACGCCTTGCCCAAAGCATCGAGCTCATCGGCCAGCAGCGGACCGGCGCAGGCGGTGGGGGCGTACTTGGCCACACCGTGGGTGGAACCCTGAGCGCGGTGGGCGGTGCCGAAGGCGTCCATGACGAAGACATCGCACAGCGCGGCGTATTTCTTGGCCAGCGCATCGTCGTTGTTTTTCTCGCCGACGTTGAAACGCACGTTTTCCAGAATGGCCACTTCGCCGTCACCCAGTTCAATGCCGTCCAGATAATCCTTGACCAGCTTCACCGGCTTGCCCAGCAGATTGCTCATATGCTCGGCCACCGGCGCCAGGGAGAATTCGTCGCTGTACTCGCCCTCGGTGGGGCGACCCAGGTGAGACATGATCATCACCTTGCCGCCCGCGGCCAAGGCCTTTTCGATGGTCGGCAATGAGGCGCGGATACGCTTGTCTGAAGAGACCTTGCCGTTCTTAAGCGGCACATTGAGGTCCTGGCGAATCAATACACGCTTACCTGTCAGATCCAGATCAGTCATCTTGATTACGGACATGGGTTTATCTCCTGATGTTTTTTCGAAAAAATTTGCTCAAGGCGGTCCTTCAGCAAATTTCTCCCGGTGAAGAAAAAAGGCATGGGGACAAAAGCCCCATGCCTTTGACACTATGCTTTAGTTATTCGCGACGTGGCGAACAAAACGCATCATGTTGCAGGTATAGCCATACTCGTTGTCGTACCAGGCAACCAGCTTGACGAAGGTACCGTCCAGGGCGATACCGGCGCCGGCGTCAAAGATCGACGAGTAGCCAACACCACGAAAATCAGTGGAAACCACTTTTTCATCGGTGTAAGCCAAGGTCTCGCTGATGGCACCGCCGTTCTCGGACGCATCTTTCACAGCGGCGCAGATGTCGTCATAGGTGGCGTCTTGGTTCAGCTCCACAGTCAGGTCGACCACGGACACGTCGGAGGTGGGTACGCGGAAGGCCATGCCGGTCAACTTGCCGTTCAGATCCGGCAGCACCTTGCCCACAGCCTTGGCGGCACCGGTGGAAGACGGGATGATGTTTTCCAGGATACCGCGGCCACCGCGCCAGTCCTTCTGGGAAGGACCGTCAACGGTCTTCTGGGTGGCGGTTGCAGCATGAACAGTGGTCATCAGGCCACGCTTGATACCGAACTTGTCGTGAATGACCTTGGCCAGCGGCGCCAGGCAGTTGGTGGTACAGGAGGCAGCGGAGACGATCTTCTGACCTGCGTAGCTCTCTTCGTTGACGCCGTAAACGAACATCGGGGTCGTGTCTTTGGACGGGGCGGATTGAACCACCTTCTTGGCGCCGGCGTCGATGTGCTTCTGGCAGGTCTCTTCGGTCAGGAAAAAGCCGGTGCACTCCAGCACCACGTCCACGCCCACTTCGTCCCATTTCAGATTGGCGGGATCGCGTTCGGCGGTCAGGCGGATCTTGTTGCCGTTCACGATCAGGGTACCGTTGTCGACGGAAACATCACCATCGAAACGCCCGTGAACCGAGTCATGCTTGAGCATGTAGGCCAGATAGTCGGGGTCCAGCAGGTCGTTGATCGCAACCACTTCCATGTCCTGGAATTCTTTGGCGATCGCGCGAAAAGCCATACGACCGATGCGGCCGAAACCGTTAATACCGATTTTAATTGCCATGGTGTTTATCTCCCTCAGAGTAAAAAGAAAGCTTTTACCCGCCCGTAATCAACCACCGGGCGGGTTAATAATCGTTATGTTTTAGAGCACGCTCTCAACAGCCTTGACGACGTTCTCTACGGTAAAGCCGAACTCCTTGAACAGCTGGCCTGCGGGCGCCGACTCACCGAAACGGTTCAAGCCGACCACCTTGCCGTTCAAACCGACATACTTGTACCAGGCGTCGGTCACGCCGGCCTCGACCGCGACGCGGGCGGTGACGGACGACGGAATGACGGATTCGCGGTAGGCCTCGTCCTGCGCCTCGAAGACATCGACCGCGGGCATGGAAACGACCCGCACCTGCTTGCCCTTGCCGGACAGCTCTTCAGCCGCGCCCGTGGCCAGGGCGACTTCGGAGCCGGTGGCGATGATGATGGCATCCGGCGTGCCGTCGCAATCCTTGAGCACATAACCGCCCTTGGCAATGGCGGCGATCTGATCGTCGCTGCGGGTCTGATGCGCCAGCCCCTGACGTGAGAAGATCAGTGAGGTGGGACCGTCTTTTTTCTCGATGGCCGCCTTCCACGCCACGGCGGTCTCGACCGCGTCACAGGGACGCCAGACCGACATGTTGGGGATCATGCGCAGGGTCGCGGTCTGTTCCACCGGCTGGTGGGTAGGACCGTCTTCACCCAGACCGATCGAGTCATGGGTATAGACGAAGATGGAACGCTGTTTCATCAATGCCGCCATGCGCAAGGCATTACGGGCGTACTCAGAGAACATCAGGAAGGTGCCGCCGAAGGGAATGAAACCGCCATGCAGGGCAATACCGTTCAGGATGGCCGACATACCGAATTCACGCACACCGTAGGACAGGTAGTTGCCGTCGGTGACGGTGTTGGTGATGGCCTTGGCATCGGGCCAGTTGGTCAGGTTTGACGGGGTCAGGTCGGCGGAGCCGCCCAGGAACTCAGGCAATGCCGCGGCATAGGCGGTGATGCTGTTCTGCGACGCTTTGCGGGTGGCCGGGCTTTCGGCCTTTTCATTGACCGCGGCAATATATTCAGCGCTCACCTGCTCCCAGTTGGCGGGCAGTTCACCCTTGATGCGACGCTCGAACTCCGCCGCCAGATCGGGATGGGCGGCCTTGTAGGCGGCGAACTTTTCGTTCCAGGCCGCTTCGGCGGCGGCACCCTTTTCCTTCGCGTCCCAAGAGGCATAGATTTCGTCGGGCACTTCGAAGGGACCGTGAGGCCAGCCCAGGTTTTCGCGGGTAGCGGCGATTTCGTCATCACCCAGCGGCGCGCCGTGGCAGTCATGGCTGCCGCACAGGTTGGGAGAGCCGTAACCGATGACGGTCTTGGTGCAGATCAGGCTCGGCTTGTCGTTGACGGACTTGGCCTCGCGGATGGCCGCGGCCACGGCCTCGGGGTCGTGGCCGTCCACGTTACGCACCACGTGCCAGCCATAGGCCTCAAAACGCTTGGGCGTGTCATCGGTGAACCAGTTATCCACGTGACCGTCGATGGAGATGCCATTGTCGTCCCAGAAGGCCACCAGTTTGCCCAGCCCCAGGGTCCCGGCCAGGGCGCAGGATTCATGGGAGATACCCTCCATCATGCAGCCGTCGCCCAGGAAGGCGTAGGTGTAGTGATCAACAATGTGGTGACCGTCGCGGTTGAACTGACCGGCCAGGGTGCGCTCGGCCAGGGCCATGCCGACGGCATTGCTGATTCCCTGACCCAGCGGCCCGGTAGTGGTCTCAACGCCGGGGGTGTAGCCGTACTCGGGATGTCCCGGCGTCTTGGAGTGCAGTTGACGGAAGTTCTTCAGCTCTTCCAGGGGCAGGTCGTAGCCGGTCAGATGCAGCAGGGAATAAATCAGCATCGAGCCGTGACCATTGGACAGCACGAAGCGGTCACGGTTGGCCCAGCCGGGATTGGCCGGGTTGTGGTGCATGAAGTCATTCCACAGCACTTCTGCAATGTCCGCCATCCCCATGGGGGCACCAGGGTGACCTGAATTCGCTTTTTGAACTGCGTCCATACTCAGGGCGCGGATGGCATTCGCTAGATCTTTGCGAGAGGGCATAAAACTCTCCTCAACTCTTGTAAGTGAACAGAAAAATTAAAGTAAAAACAGCATGTTATCAATGAAACCGTGGCCGCCCG
>JASBUE010000319.1 GCA_030148045.1 Candidatus Tenderia sp. | reverse complement strand
ACCGCTACGGCATCCTGGCCAAGTATATTCCGGTATTCGGCAACATCGTCGGCCTGATGCAGTACGACCTGTTTCATATCTACACCGTCGACGAACACACCCTGATGGTGATCCGCAACATGCGCCGCCTGACGCTGAAGGAACACGGGCACGAGCTGCCCAACTGCAGCAAGATCATGCGCCGCATTCCCAAACCGGAACTGCTCTATCTTGCCGGCATGTTTCACGACATCGCCAAGGGCCGCGGCGGCGACCATTCGGAACTGGGCGCCCTTGACGCCATGGATTTCTGTCTTCACCACGGCCTCAGCAACTACGACACCAACATCGTCGCCTGGCTGGTCAAGCAGCACCTGATCATGTCCACCACCGCCCAGCGCAAGGACATCAGCGACCCGGACGTCATCACCGAGTTCGCCACCGAGGTCGGCGACACCACCCGGCTCGACTACCTCTACCTGCTCACCGTCTCCGACATGCGCGGCACCAATCACAACATCTGGAACGACTGGAAGGCCACCTTGCTGCGCGAACTCTACGAAGCCACCCGCCGAGCGCTGCGGCGCGGCCTGGAAAATTCGCAGAATCAAGACGAATACTGCCAGGAAATCTAGAAACAGGCGCTCAAAATACTCGAGCGCCGGCACGTTCTGCCGGCGCGAATCGAAAACCTGTGGCGCTCTCTCAGCGAGGAATATTTCATGCGCCATTCGGCCGACGAGATCGCCTGGCAGACGGAAGCCATCCTGGCCAACTCCGGCGAGAAATTCCCACTGATCCTGGTGCAGAAGCACGCCCAGCGCGGTGGCACCGAAATCTTCATCCACATGCCCACCGCCGATCATCTGTTCGCCGCCAGCACCGGCACCTTCGAGCAGCTGGGGCTGAGCGTCGCCGACGCCCGCATCATCACCTCGGACACCGGTTACGCCTGGGACACCTACATTCTGCTGGAAGAAAACGGCGAAGCCATCCAAAGCAATCACCGGATTGAAGACATCCTCAATTCGCTGCGCCACGAACTGCAACAAAGCAACTACACGCATAGGGAGATCACCCGGCGCACCGCCCGCCGGTTGAAACATTTCAACACCCCCACCAACATCAGTTTCAACCAGGACCAGCGCAACCAACGCACCGTGATGGAGATGATTACCGGCGACCGCCCGGGACTGCTGTCCAAGGTTGGCCAGGCGCTGATTAAATGCAATGTCCATCTGCAAAACGCCAAGATCGCCACCATCGGCGAGCGCGTCGAGGATGTGTTCTTCATCAGCGATAAAAATAAACAACCCATTAGCGACGAGGCCGTGCTGGAAAATCTGCGCCAGACCATCATCTCCTACCTGGAAGAGTAATGTCCCAGAACACCGCCACACTTCATACCGCCAAGCCGCACCTGCTACCCGCCGCTATCACCCTGCTCGTCGTGCTGCTGGCGCTGGGCGGTGACAGCGTCACCGAAGCCTTGCGCTACCAGGCAAGCGAAATCAAGGATGGCGAATTCTGGCGCCTGCTCAGCGGCAACCTGGTCCACCTGGGCTGGCCGCACACGCTCATGAACCTGTTCGGCCTTGGGCTGATCTGGGGCCTCTTCTGGAACAGCTTTTCACAGATTCAATGGCTGATCATCGCCCTCGCCAGCGCGCTGGCCGTCAGTCTCGGCCTGCTGGCCTTCAACCCGCAGCTGGTCTGGTACGTGGGGCTCTCCGGCCTGCTGCACGGCCTGTTCGTCGCTGGCGCCGTGGGCGGCATCCGCCGCGGCGACCGGCGCGAGGCCATCCTGCTGGTCGCAGTCGTCGGCAAGCTGATATGGGAACAGGCCTGCGGCGCCCTGCCCGGCTCGGCCGAGATGGCCGGCGGCCCGGTGGTGGTGGACGCCCATCTCTACGGCGCCGCCGGCGGCGCCCTGGCGGCGCTGCTGTTCAAACCCAGGATGTGGTGTGAGGCGGATTGAGGCGCCACGATGATTCCTTGCTACGTCAGCGGCAAAGGCATGCATGCCACCCAAGCCACCTGGGATTTCAAGACCACGGTGATAACAGCGCTGGCAGCCACCGGCCTGGGTTACGATACCCGTTACCGCTACTACCGCCGTCAATTCCCGGACATGCCGGCTGCCGAATTCGCACGCATGATCTGCGACCCTATCGAGTATTACGACCGGGACTGGCCCGCATGGCGCGCCAAACATAAAGCGCAATTCAACAATGAGGATGAGTTGGTGACCGCTTTCTTTCTAGCCCGTGACCGCCGTTTCCAGGAAGAGGCCCAGGTCGCGATCTACGGTTTCGACGAGGCGGGCTTCGGCTCCGGCGTCAACGCGATGCGTTTCATCACCGCCGGCAAACCCATCCTCGGCTTTTATAACCCCGACATCCCTCATGAACGGCTCAACATTCACAACGTCATGCAACTGCAAATGGAATATCCGCAATGGGTGACATTGCACCGTTACGCCGACGTGAAAGAGATCCCTGGACAGGTAACCGCCTGGTTGGAAGGGAGATAGGCTAAACCGTTTCCACCTGTCGGCGCGCCGTTTATCCCCGCCGCGCCGAAATACCGCAGCGGGTTCCATTCCAGAACAGGCCCCAGATGGCGGCGACCAAGAACAGATCAAGGACAGGGAGAATGTCCGAAAGTCGTGTGAACGGCATACCGAGTGAAGTCGAAGTGATATAATGCGGCGTTTTTATTGTCCGGTGGCAAGCGGAATCATAACGGCACGATGAACCAGGATCTCAACAAATTACAGCCCTATCCCTTTGAAAAGCTGGCCCGGCTCAAGGCAGGCGTTGAGCCGCCCGGCTAGCTGTCGCATATCGCGCTCTCCATCGGCGAGCCCCAACATACCGCGCCGCAGTTTGTCGCCGAGGAGCTTCTTACACATCTGCACGGACTGGCTAATTATCCAACCACGAAAGGCGTGCCGGAATTGCGCCGCGCCGTCACCGACTGGCTGATCGCCCGTTTTCAATTGCCGCCCGCCAGTATCGACGCGGAGCGCCATATCATCCCGGTCAACGGCACCCGCGAGGCCCTGTTCGCCATCGCCCAGGCGGTGGTGGACCGGAACATCAATCCACTGGTGCTGATGCCCAATCCGTTTTACCAGATCTACGAAGGCGCCGCCCTGCTTGCCGGCGCCGAACCTTACTATCTCAATTGCACGGCGGACAATCACTACCTGCCCGATTTCGATGCCGTGCCGGACCGCGTCTGGCGGCGTTGCCAGCTGATCTATCTCTGCAGCCCGGGCAATCCTAGCGGGGCTGTGAGCGACCGCGCCACATTAAAAAAACTGATCGAGCTAGCGGATGAGAACGACTTTGTCATCGCCTCGGATGAGTGTTATTCAGAGATTTACCCGGATGAAACCAGTCCCCCGCTGGGGCTGTTACAGGTAGCGGCGGAGATGGGACGGGATGACTACCGCCGCTGCGTGGTGTTTCACAGCCTGTCCAAGCGTTCCAACCTGCCCGGCATGCGCTCCGGTTTTGTCGCCGGTGATGCGCAAGTGATGCAAAAATTCCTGCTCTACCGCACCTATCACGGCTGCGCCATGCCGCCCTATCACCAGGCCGCCAGTATCAAGGCCTGGCAGGATGAAGCCCATGTGCAGCACAATCGTGAACTCTACCGGGAAAAGTTCGCCGCCGTGCTCGACACTCTCGGCGCGGTGCTGGATGTCGGGCAGCCCGACGCCGCTTTCTACCTCTGGCCACGCACACCTATCGACGACACCGAATTCGCCCGGCGACTGTTTGCGGAACAAAACGTGACCGTGCTGCCGGGCAGCTTTCTTTCGCGCGACGCCCACGGCACCAATCCGGGCAATCACCATGTACGCATGGCCTTGGTGGCCCCGTTGGCTGAATGCGTCGAGGCCGCCAACCGCATCAAAGCATTCATTAAAGCCCTTTAAGACCAACCACGGAGTTATCACCCATGTCTGATTTGCAAAACATTATCGAACAAGCCTTCGAACACCGTGCCGACATCAATCCGCGCAGCGTGGACACCCATGTAAAAGAGGCCGTACTGGAAGCCCTCAACCAGCTCGATAACGGCAAGATGCGCGTCGCCGAAAAGATCAAGGGCGAATGGGTGGTCAACGAATGGCTGAAAAAGGCGGTACTGCTGTCGTTCCGCATCCAGGACAACTATTTCATGAAAGGCGGCTTCACCAACTATTTCGACAAGGTGGATTCCAAATACGCGGACTACAACTCACGTGATTTCCGCGAATCCGGGGTGCGCGTCGTGCCGCCCGCCACGGTGCGCAAGGGTTCCTACGTCGAGCCCAACACCGTACTCATGCCCTCCTACGTCAACATCGGCGCCTATGTGGACAGTGGCACCATGGTCGACACCTGGGCCACCGTCGGCTCCTGCGCCCAGATCGGCAAGAACGTACATCTGTCCGGCGGCGTCGGCATCGGCGGCGTACTGGAACCGCTGCAGGCCGCCCCCACCATCATCGAGGACAACTGCTTCATCGGCGCCCGCTCGGAAGTCGTCGAAGGCGTCATCGTCGAGGAAGGCTCGGTCATTTCCATGGGCGTCTACATTGGCCAGAGCACCAAGATCTTCAACCGCGAAACCGGCGAGATCACATTCGGCCGCATCCCGGCCGGCTCGGTGGTGGTCTCCGGCAGCCTGCCCTCCAAGGACGGCAGCTGCAATCTCTACTGCGCCGTCATCGTCAAGCAGGTGGATGAGAAGACCCGCGGCAAGGTGGGCATCAACGAGCTGCTGCGCGATATTTGAGCTGGATTAAATAATAGTAAACTAAAGGGGGATAGAAGGGATTTATGCCCATTTATCCCACTCGCATGTTGCGTCGGTGGCACTCACCTAAATCCCCCCCTGCCCCCCTTTAAAAAAAAAGGGGGGGGACCACTAGTAAAGACGGTCGACAAACCCATGACAACGATCTACGGCATCAAGAACTGCGACACCATGAAGAAGGCTTTTAAATGGCTGGATGATCACGGTGTCGAATACCAATTCCATGATTACAAAAAGCGCGGCCTGGACCAAAAAACGCTTAATGCCTGGATCAAACAGGCGGGGTGGGAGGCGCTGGTGAATCGCCGTGGCCTGACTTGGCGCAAACTGCCCGAGGCCGAGCGCGAAGACATAAATGAAGCTAAGGCGATCAAGCTAATACTGGCCAATCCCAGCCTGATCAAACGTCCACTCCTCGATACCGGCAAGGCACTGCAGGTTGGTTTCAATCCCGAAGCATACCAAGCGCTGTTCGGGTAATTTTTAGGGTTGCGCGCTGATTATCGCGACGGCGACTTCACCGTCCTGGCAACAGCGTAAAGCAAAAACCCGGGCTGAATCGCCTGGCCTTAGGAAGAATTAACGCTATGTTTTAGCGGCATATTGATCGCCGTTAGACCAAATCCCGGGGAATGATATAGTCCCAGTTTTGTGAATAGACCCGTTTGTCGCCCTCATAGGCATCCAGTTCCGCGCGCAGATAAAAATCGCTGGCCGTGGAGGTCAACACGGTGCGGGTGATAGTTTTGATCTGCCAATCGTCCCGTTTGAAGGTGCGCTGCCACCACGTTTCACCGCGCACCGAATCGAAATCGTCGCCCCGGTAGGTATAGCACTCCAAGGCCTTGCGCCCCGTCTCCAGATCGACCTCGTCGATGTATTGGAGACCGCTGTCATTGATCACCTCCAGTGTCGAGATATCGGTGGCCAAGTCGCGGATGACACGCCAGTTATGGTTTTGTGGTTCGATCATTTTCACGTTCAACGGCGCTGCGGCTTCGGGTTCGGCAAAGGGTCGTGGCCCGTCATCCTGCTGGCCGCGCCCGCGTACAGGGAGCAACAGATGGCTGTTGCCGGTAAACAGCCTCACCTGGGTTGATTCCGGCGAGGGCCAGGCCAGCGGCCAATACGAAGTGGACACGGCGATGCGCAAACGGTGCGTTGCAGGAAATACCTGGGCGATATGATTCAGCTGGACACGAACGCGGTAGCGTTGTCCCGGCACCAGCGGTTGTGGCTGTTCGGAACTGTTGCGATGGGTGAGGTTGAGCAGGCCGTAGCTGACCCGGGTCGCCTTGTTGTCCGGCGCGATATCCGAGAGGCGCACGGCCAGCATGGCCACCGGCTTGTCGGCGCTGATCTCCAGTTCCACCACCGGCGCGCCCAGGATCTCCAACGGCGCCTGCAAGGGTGCGCTATCGAAGACCAATGCGCCGCCATCCTCCTGGCGCTGGTCGTGGGGTAGATCCGGGGCGGCGGTGTAGGAACACCATTTGCCGGCGAACAGTCCCAACCCCAGGGGCGATTGCAGGTTGAGGCACTCCTCGTCCTGCGATTCGCCGTACGGTAACAACCGCCGATGGGTCGCCAGGGTGTAGCGGCGTTGTTCCACGTTGTCGCTGGGCCAGCTGGATTCCGCCACCCAACGGCCGGGGCGCAGCTTGTATTGTGTCGTGGGCGGCACGCTGTCCTGCATCCAGGCACGCAGCATGGGTTCCTCCATGATGCCCGTCTCGACACCCTTCAACCATTTGTCCCACCAGCGCAAGGCCTCCTGCAAGAAACCAATGGCCGGCCCGGGCATGCCGATGTGGGGATACTTATGTCCCCACGGCCCCACCAGGCCGAGACGCGGCACCTTGAGTCCGCGGAGCAGTCGAAACACGGCATTGGAATAGCCGTCGGCCCAGCCGCTGACCGCCATCACCGGGCATTGAATGGCGTTCATGTCCTCGCATACCGAGCCGTGTTTCCAGTAATCATCGCGGCGCTGGTGGCGCAGCCACTTCTCCAGCCACAGGCCGCTGCCGCGCAGGCGTTGGAACCACATGTCACGCCACTGTTCCCCGGCGATTTCCGGGTCCGGAGGACAGGCGTTATAGGCGAACATGGTCGAGGCCCAGGAAAGGTTGTCGCCCAACAGACAGCCGCCCATGTGGTGAACGTCGTCGGCATAGCGATCGTCCGTGGATGAGGCGGTGATGATCGCCTTCAGCTGCGGCGGCCGCATGGCGGCAATCTGCAGGCCGTTGAAGCCGCCCCAGGAGATGCCGATCATGCCGACCCTGCCGTTGCACCAGGGCTGGCGCGCCAGCCAGCCGAGCACGGCGACCCCGTC
>JASBUE010000318.1 GCA_030148045.1 Candidatus Tenderia sp. | reverse complement strand
GGCCATGCGGCGTTGCTCGTACCCAAAGCACTCGCTCCGCTCGCGGGGCAGGCTCTCGCTCATTTGGAATGACCAAACTACACTCCTCGCGCCCTTGTGCTCTGTGAGTATTTCCTGGCCCGTTCTGGGGCAGCAACGCTGCTCCGAAATTAGTGTTAACAGGCCCTATATGTCGTGTTCAGCCGCGTGGTTGCTGCTGCGGCGGTGGGGCGCGGACCAGAATTTCCTCTATCTCGCTGTTATTCGGTTTTGATAGTGTTGTTTGGCAGATTGCGACTAGCCATGCAACGGCGGATAAACATCCCGGCGGCGTTGGACAGGGTCCTCATGGGGTGATGGACGACGCCCAGGCGGCGTTCAACCACGATATGATCGCCGTCCGCGGGGCGCAGTTCTGCCTCCAGCATATTCTCCGGCAACAGGCTCCAGCCCAGCCCCACGCCGACCAGCATCTTGATGGTTTCCAGATAATGGGTCTCCAGGCACGTCTCCAATTGGCCAATGGCCAGGGTGGTGTCGATCAGCGCACGGGTGTAGGTGCCGCGCGCCGGGAGGATGGCCGGATGTCGGGCCAGCGTCTTGGCGTCGATCCTTTTAGCTTTGCTTAATGGATGTTCGGGGCCGGCGGCCAGCACCAGGCGGTCGGTCCAGATCTCGATCAGGGTCAGAATGGTGGCCCCTTCCGGCGGCAGGGTGACCAGGGCCAGCTCCAGCGCGCCCTGCTCCACGGCGCGGCAGGCCAGTTCCGAATCCATGAAGCTGAGATCGAGCTGTACCTGCGGATATTCCCGGGTGTAGGCGTGCAGTACCGGCGGCAGGCGGTGCAGGCTGATATGGTGGCTGGTGGCCAGTTTCAGCGGGCCGCTGATCTTACCGCTGAGGTTGCGGATGGCGCGGCGGCTGTCCTCGATCTCGTTGACGATGCGGCGGGCGTGTTCGCGCAGGGCGCGGCCCGCTTCGGTAAGACTGACCTGGCGGCCGATGCGGTCGAACAACCGGGCGTCGAGCTGGGTTTCCAGCGCGGCGATGCGCTTGCTTACCGCCGGCTGGGTCAGATGCAGCGCCTGTGCCGCCTGGGAAAAAGAGGCGTGTTCGGCGACGCTGAGGAAGGCTTGAAGATCTTCGATGTTCATGGCTCTAATATATTCCAAAATAGAATGGATTGCATAAAAAAGATGAATTTGAGTTATCTCAAACGAGGGTCTAAGATGGCGGCATCCGAATCAAGGAGCAGGAGAAACAGATGACTGGCAAGACCTTGTATGACAAATTGTGGGACGCCCATGTGGTGCGCCGGAACGACGACGGCAGTTGCCTTATATATATAGACCGGCAGCTGGTGCATGAGGTGACTTCGCCCCAGGCCTTTGAGGGCTTGCGTCTGGCCGGGCGCAAGCCCTGGCGCGCCGGTGCCAACCTGGCGACGCCGGATCACAATGTGCCCACCAGCGACCGCGACAAGGGCATCACCGATCCCATCGCCAAAATCCAGGTGGAGACGCTGGACGCCAACTGCGCCGAGTTCGGCATCACCGAGTTCACCATGGCCGACCCGCGCCAGGGGATCGTCCACGTGGTGGGGCCGGAGCAGGGGGCGACCCTGCCGGGCATGACCGTGGTCTGCGGCGACTCTCACACCTCCACCCATGGTGCGCTGGGGGCATTGGCCCATGGTATTGGCACCTCTGAGGTGGAGCACGTGCTGGCCACCCAGTGCCTGATCCAGAAGAAGTCCAAGAACATGCTGGTCAAGGTCAACGGCCGGGCCGGGCCTGGTGTTACCGCCAAGGATATTGTGTTGGCGATCATTGGTGAGATTGGCACCGCCGGAGGCACCGGCTACGCCATCGAATTCGGTGGCGAGGCGATTATGGATCTTTCCGTGGAAGGCCGCATGACGGTCTGCAACATGGCCATCGAGGCCGGTGCCCGTGCCGGCATGGTGGCGGTGGATGATAAGACCATCGACTATGTGAAAGGCCGTCCCTATGCCCCCAGGGCTGAGCAATGGGAAGCCGCCGTGGCCGCCTGGCGCGAGCTGCGCAGTGATGCGGATGCCCACTTTGATCGTGTCGTAGAACTGGACGCCGCCACGATCAAGCCACAGGTCACCTGGGGTACCTCGCCCGAGATGGTGGCGCCGGTGGACGCCAGGGTGCCCGATCCTGCTAAAGAGTCCGATCCGGTCAAGCGCGGCGGCATGGAAAAGGCGTTGGCCTACATGGGATTGAAAGCCAACATGCCCATCACCGAGATCAAGTTGGACCGCGTCTTCATCGGCTCCTGCACCAACTCGCGCATCGAGGACCTGCGCGCCGCCGCGGCGGTGGCCAAGGGACGCAAGGTGGCCGCCTCGCTGAAGCAGGCCACGGTGGTGCCCGGCTCCGGGCTGGTGAAACGGCAGGCCGAACAGGAAGGGCTGGACCAGATCTTCCGCGCGGCCGGTTTCGAGTGGCGCGAGCCGGGCTGCTCCATGTGTCTGGCCATGAACGCCGACCGTCTGGAAGCGGGCGAGCACTGCGCCTCCACCTCCAATCGCAACTTCGAAGGGCGTCAGGGCCAGGGTGGACGCACCCATCTGGTCAGTCCGGCCATGGCGGCGGCCGCGGCCATCGCCGGCCATTTCGTCGACGTGCGTGACATGATGCAATAAGGGGAACCAAGCATGGAAAAATTTACGACATTGAATGGACTGGTGGCGCCCTTGGATCGCGCCAATGTGGACACCGACGCCATTATTCCGAAACAGTTTCTGAAATCCATCAAGCGCACCGGTTTCTGGCCCAACCTGTTCGACGAATGGCGCTATCTCGATCACGGCGAACCGGGCATGGACAACAGCCAACGACCGCTGAATCCGGACTTCGTCCTCAATCAGCCGCGTTATCAAGGTGCACAGGTTTTACTGGCGCGCGATAACTTCGGTTGCGGCTCGTCGCGCGAGCACGCCCCCTGGGCGCTGGAGGATTACGGCTTCCGCGCCATCATCGCGCCCAGCTTCGCCGACATTTTCTACAATAACTGCTTCAAGAACGGCATCCTGCCCATCATCCTGGATGCGGGCATCGTGGATCAGCTGTTCCGCGAGACCGAGGCCACTGAGGGCTACCGGCTGACCATTGATCTGCCCGGGCAAAAGGTCACGACGCCGTCGGGTAAGTCATTCAGTTTTGAAGTGGATGAATTCCGCAAATATTGTTTGCTGAATGGTCTCGATGACATCGGCCTGACCCTGCAGCAGGTGGACGACATCCGCGCGTATGAGGAAAGGCGCAAGGCCGAGGCGCCGTGGTTGTTTGATTAATCGTTTGTCAGTCAGCCAATGAACGCAAATAACATTTTTTCTGTTTGCGCCCATTCGCGGACCAAAAATAAATTCAAACGGAGTATGAGATGAAAAAGATTGCAGTGCTGCCGGGTGACGGCATCGGCCAGGAAATCGTGCGCGAGGCCGTGAAAGTATTGGAAGCCATGAGCGCCAACCACGGTCTGGATGTGGAAATGGAACAGGGCGCCATCGGCGGCGCCGGTTACGCCGCCGCCGGTGATCCACTGCCGGCCGAAACATTGGCATTGGCCAAGGCGGCCGATGCAGTGTTGTTGGGGGCGGTCGGCGGTCCCCAGTACGACACCCTGGATCGTCCGCTGCGCCCCGAGCGCGGCCTGTTGCGCATCCGCAAGGAATTGAACCTGTTCGCCAATCTGCGCCCGGCGCTGCTCTATCCGGAGCTGGCCGAGGCCTCTACCCTGAAGCCGGAAGTGGTCTCCGGGCTGGACATCATGATCGTGCTCGAACTGACCGGCGACATCTATTTCGGTCAGCCGCGCGGCATTGAGGAGCGTAACGGTGAGCGGGTCGGTTTCAACACCATGCTCTATAGTGAATCCGAGGTGCGCCGCGTGGCCCACGTTGCCTTCCAGATCGCCATGAAGCGAGACAAAAAACTCTGCTCGGTGGAGAAGGCCAATGTGCTGGAGTGCAGCGAACTGTGGAAAGAGGTGGTGATCGAAGTCGGCAAGGAGTATCCCGAGGTCGAATTGAGCCACATGTATGTGGACAACGCCGCCATGCAGCTGGTGCGGGCGCCCAAGCAGTTCGACGTCATCGTCACCGGCAATATCTTCGGCGATATCATCTCCGACGCCGCCTCCATGCTCACCGGCTCCATCGGCATGCTGCCGTCGGCCTCGCTGGATGAAAACAACAAGGG
>JASBUE010000317.1 GCA_030148045.1 Candidatus Tenderia sp. | reverse complement strand
CATGGCCTCGTAACAGGCCGAATCGCCGTGGGGATGGAACTTACCCAACACGTCACCCACGGTACGGGCCGACTTCTTGAACTTGGCGCTGGCCGACAAGCCCAGCTCGGACATAGCATAGATGATGCGCCGCTGCACCGGCTTCATACCGTCGCCGATATTGGGCAGGGCGCGGTCGAGAATGACGTACATGGAATAGTCCAGATAGGCCTTCTCGGTAAAGCGTTTGAGCGGCAGATGCTCGATGCCCTGATCCTGACGTGGTTCGCTGTTACTCATGCGTATCCTTAGGGATTGCTTGAAAGCGGGCTATTATACCGGCTCGGCGCAAGGCCGAAAGGGGCGTTACAATCAGAACTAAAGCCCCTCAAGATAGCGGGAGCCGATGGAGCCGAATACAACGCCAGCCTGGAGTTATGAACTGCGTCCGCAAACGGCGCAGCGCCTCCAGTTGCAGCTGGCGGGTGAATGGCGCCTGCAGCGCGGCATGCCGCGCGCCGAGGCCCTGATCCGACAGATCGGCGACACCGCCGCCGTCCAGCAGCTCGACTTCGACAGTACCGACCTAAAGGCCTGGGACACGGCGCTGGCGGTGTTCCTGCGCAAGCTCATCCACCACTGCCAGGCACGCGGCATACAAGTGGACCAAAGCGGCCTACCGGCCGGCGTGCGGCGGCTGCTGGAACTGGCCGCCGCCGCGCCCCGCCGAGACGGCGAGGAGGAAATCTACGATGAAGATTCCGTGCTGAATTATGTCGGCGAAACCACCATCGACTTCTGGTACGGCACCCCCAAGGCACTGCGCTTCATCGGCGACTGCGGCGTCGCCCTGATCAGCACCCTGCGCGGCCGGGCCCGCTTCCGCCGCAGTGACCTGGGCCTGCTGCTGCAGGGGGCCGGACCACAGGCGCTGCCCATCGTCTCGCTGATCAGTTTTCTGGTGGGACTGATCCTGGCCTACATGGGCGCCAACCAGCTGGCCCTGTTCGGCGCTGAGATTTACATCGCCGACCTGGTGGGCATCGGTATGGTGCGCGAGGTGGGCGCCCTGATGACCGCCATCATCATCGCAGGGCGCACCGGCGCCGCCTATGCCGCCGAGATTGGCACCATGCAGGTTAACGAGGAGGTCGACGCCCTCAAGACCCTGGGCATTTCCCCTATCGAATACCTGGTCGTCCCGCGGCTGCTGGCACTGGTGCTGATGATCCCGCTGCTGACGCTGTACGCCGATCTGGTGGGTATGCTGGCCGGCATGACCGTGGCCATCACCATCTTCGATATCAGCGCCTTCGAGTACTACGTCCAGACCCTGCGCAGCATGGATCTGAACCATGTCCTGGTGGGCCTGAGCAAGGCCGTGGTCTACGGTATCTGTATCGCCATCGCCGGTTGTCTGCGCGGCATCCAGTGCCGCCGCAGCGCCGCCGCGGTCGGCCAGGCCGCCACCTCGGCGGTGGTGACCAGCATCGTCTTCATCGTCATTACCGCCTCCATCATGACCATCATCTATCAGGAGCTGGGGATATGAACACCCAGCCTCACATTGAAGTCCGCGACCTCACCGCCGCCTATGGCGAACGCATCATCCAACAGGGGCTCAATTTCAGCGTGCGGCGTGGCGAGGTATTCATCATCATGGGCGGCAGCGGCAGCGGCAAAAGCACCGTGTTGCGTCACCTGATCGGTCTGCAGCAACCGGCCCAGGGCGAGGTATTCATCGACCGGATCAACTTCAGCCATGCCGCCCCCCGGCAACAGGAAGAGATCAAACGTCGCTTTGGTGTGTTATTCCAGAGCGGCGCCCTGTTCAGCTCCATGACCCTGGCCGAAAACATCACCCTGCCGCTAAGCGAAAACACCCGGCTCAGCGCCGCCGAGATCAGCGACGTAGTGGACTACAAGCTGGCGCTGGTGGGCCTGAGCGGCTGCCAGGAACTCTATCCCGCCGAGATCAGCGGCGGCATGCGCAAGCGCGCCGGCCTGGCGCGCGCCATGGCGCTGGACCCGGAGATCCTCTTCTTCGACGAACCCTCCGCCGGCCTCGACCCGGTCAATTCGCGCCGTCTGGATGAATTGATCCTTGAACTGCGCGCTAATCTCGGTACTACTATTGTCGTGGTGACCCATGAACTGGCGAGCATCTTCGCCATCGGCGACAATGCCATCTTCCTCGACGCGGAGACCAAGACCATGATCGCCAGCGGCGAT
>JASBUE010000305.1 GCA_030148045.1 Candidatus Tenderia sp. | reverse complement strand
CTGGTTCGCTCCTGGACGCACCTTGAACGCCAACGCGGCGGCGCCGGGTTTCTTGGCGGACCCGGTGAACGGCAAATCGAATCCGATCGCAGAGCGCTTGACGATAAAATAGTGCGTTTGAAGAAAAAGATTGACGAAGTCATTCGTACGCGATCGCTTCAACGCGCTCAAGTGTTATATGAAATCTCTGTGCTTCCAGCCACGCTGGATTCAGCTCGCTGCGATGGGCAAGCTTTTTATACCGGGCTACGATTCGTTCGCCAGGCGGCGCGGGCGCAAGTAAACGTGACGACGATTTTATCTCGGCGGTTGTGTGGTTCGATCGTCGATCACGGCAGTGTGCCTGTTATGTTCGCGACCAGATTGCTGCTTTTGCTGCTGCTATGGTCGGTGCCGTTGACGCTGCTGGCCGAGCAGTATGCCGCCAACCCGCAAAATTATCGCGCCCTATTGAAACAGCTGGCGCCGGGAGACATGTTGCGTCTGCAGCCCGGGACTTATCGGCGCGGCTTGCCGCTCCATGGCGTCAATGGTGTTTCCGGTGAGCCCATTGTCATTGCCGCCGTTGATCCGACGGCACCGCCGGTTTTTGTTGGCCGGCCTGGCCACAACACTATCAGCATTATCAATTCGAGTTACGTAACCATTCGTCATCTGGTGCTGGACGGTGCAAACCAGCCGGTGGACGCCGTTAAAGCGGAAGGCCATTCCGATTGGGCCCATCACATCACCTTGGAGAATCTCAGGATCGTCAATCACGGCAATTATCAGCAGGTCGTGGGCATCTCCACCAAGTGTCCGGCCTGGAACTGGGTGGTGCGCGGCAATGTGATTATCGGCGCCGGCACGGGTATGTATTTCGGCAATTCCGACGGCTCGGATGCCTTCGTCGCCGGTCTGATCGAGCATAACCTGGTGGTCGATACCCTCGGCTATAACCTGCAGGTGAAGCACCAGTTGAAGCGTGAAGACGTGCCCGGCATGCCTCAGGGGGATGCGCAGACCATTATCCGCCACAACGTGTTCAGCAAATTGCGGGGTGGCTCTGAGCCGCCCATGGCCAGACCCAATGTGTTAGTGGGCCACTGGCCGCTGAGCGGGCCGGGGCAGGAGGACCGTTACCTGATCTACGGCAATTTCTTTTATCAGAATCCCACCGAGGCCTTGTTTCAGGGCGAGGGCAATATCGGTTTGTACAATAATCTCTTCGTCAACGATTTCGGCGATGCCGTGCACATCCAGCCCCATAACGATATTCCGCGGCGCATGGATATCTTTTTCAATACCGTGCTCAGTGCCGGCACCGGTATCCGGGTGTTGCCGCCGCAAGGCGACATGGTGGAATTGATGGCACCCTACACCCAGCGGGTGACGGCCAATGCGGTGTTTGCCCCGCGGCCGATCGAGGCGAATGCGGTTCAGGGCAATATCACGGCGCGTTTGTCTACAGTGGGCGACTATCTGCGCCAGCCCCTGAATCCGCCGGGGCGCCTGGATTTGAGACCCGCTCAGGCGCTGACATCGACATTTGATACCCAGCGGCTGCGCCGATACCCGGCCTGGGACCGGGACTTCAACGGTACGCCGCGGCGCGGCGGCGAGGCGGGGGCCTATTCCAGCGCGCCGGCGCCGGCCCATTGGCCGCCCGATCTCCGGCGCAAGCCCGAGCCGGGCGGAATTTTTCCTTAGATCACAAAGGCCTGGCGCGTTTGCGCGAAAAGCTTGGCCGCGCGTCCCGGCCAGGGCGCTTATAGCGTTTAACGATCTTGTGCTATACAGTTGATTCGGCGTGTATCATTACGCCTTTGGCTGTATCAGAACAGAGGGTTAGGAATAATGAAAGCAATAAAAAACATGGTCGGCCTGATCGCCATGGCATGCGTCGCCGAGGGTGCATTCGCGGCGTGCAACGCCCCCGCCACCCAGGTGACTGACGCCGCACTCACAAACTTGCTCAACGGCAACACGGTCTGTGCGGCGCGCGGCGGCGATCGTTGGCAGGAAGAACATCAGGCCGGCGGCGCGCTGTGGGACTATAAACTGGGCGACGCTGATCCGGTTGATCCGAGAACCCAGGTCGGTACCTGGAGCGTCACCGAGGCCGGGGCGGCCAGCGTGGTGACCTATGATTACGGCGCGGGCAGCCAAAGCTACGAAGTCTGGGATGACGGCGGCAGCTACAGCTTTTGCCAGGCCGGCGTGGTGAATCTGGACAACGCCACCGTAGTGCCCGGCATCAACGTCGGTTGTCCGTAAGTCTGCGCTTTGAGATATTTATTGCAGCGTCGCCGTGCCGTCGGCGGCGATCTGCAATATCCGATCACGTTTCCCCGTAATAGCGCAACTGATTACCCCGTTTCCCTGCGTGCAGCTGACGGAGGGGGTCGGGTCTGACCAGGTGCGTTTCAGGGGCATGGCGACAAGATACTCATCTGTCTCCGCAAGCGTCGCCGGTGTGATCTCAATCCGCCACGTCCCCGCTTCGGCGGGCGTCATGCGTTTGCCGCGCAGGGCGGCTTTCTGCACCGCACCCTGGTCGTCGTAATTCTCTCCGTCCACCCAGAATTCCTTGCCCGGCCCGCCCACCGGCGTAATCTGCGCCCGGACCGGTAACAGCACCCGCCCCTCCAGTATCCCGCCGGGGTCAGCGGTAATGTCCTCGGCCCGCGGGGCGAGCAGAAAGCGGTCGGGTCCGAGGACCGCCGGCTTGTCCGGGAAGTGAATCAGCCAGCGACTGGTGAATGTGGGGTCGGTCTTGGTAATGCTGTCGTATACCAACACCAGATCGTTGACCCGGTCATAGATAAACGTGCGCAGATAGCGCTCCACCCGACGTGTGCGGCTGGAGACCGTGCCCTACCCCGAGAAGCGGTTGGTGTAAGCGGCGCTGATGTCGGCGCTGACCACGACCACGCCGTCCCGTTGCTTGACCTCGGTGATGCGGCCGGTGTGATAGATCTCGGCCTTGGCCTGCCATTCGTCCAGGTCCAACGGGTGGGGGTAGAGTTCGAGATTGCCGCCGACGCGCCGCTGACCGCCGTCATTGGCGATGCTGCGGGTGGTACGGCTGAACTCATTGTTGGAGATGGCCGCCGCTTCGGCGGGGTTGGTGACCGTGGCTACGTTGTGGGCGATAGTCTGGTAGGCGTAGTTGAGGTGATGGTCCGAGCCGTACTTGTAGTACAGGCCGCTGTCGATGGCCAGCGGCCCGCCCTTGTAGAGGGTAAAGCTGCCCTGGTCCAGATGGCTGAACGATGAGTAATTGTCACCGGCCTTGAAGGTGATGTACGTGGCATCCTCATCCCAGCCGCTGCGCATCACCACCAGGCCGATGCCGTCGAAGTGCTTGGTCAGGGGCAGGTCCTTAATGGCGCCGGGCCGGTAAAGGCTGTTGTCGCTGAGCGGTCCCCACGGCCAGCTGGTCGGGACCGGATTTTGGGGTGGCGACGCCAGGCTGTAGGCGGCGGCATGACGGTACTCCAGCGCCAGCGCTAGGCGATCGGGGGCATCGCGATTAAAGCTGCCACTGTCGCCCAGCCGGATTTGGGTGCCGTCGGGCCGGATGCGGTAGACCAGAAAATCCAAAAAGCCGCGCAAGCCCGGCTCCGATTGAAAATAGTCGACACCGGTGGCGCGGCGCCAGAGATTGGGCAGCTGATAGACCGCCTGGCCGATGCCCTTGGCCACCACATCGGCGCCCTCGTGCCAGCCGCCGTGCTCACCCATGACCTGGCGCCACACCGGCAGGATGCGGTTGTGCCACAGATCGGCGCTGAAGGCCATCACCGCATCGCCGCGCGGGTCATCTTGATACAAGGCGATGCTGCAGGCCGTCAGGGCCTGGGCCGGGCCGCTGTAGAGCGTGACGTTGTAGGGCGAGAGGCGGCCGCTGCGAATCACCTCGATCAGATAATGACAGCCGTCCACCAGCTTGTCTTGCAATTGCCGGCGTTGCGTCTCGCTCCACTGAGCGTAGAGCCAGTCATAGCCTTGGGCCAGCAGTTTGCCCTGCTCATAACCGCGCCAATTGAACTTCAGACCCATGAGTTGTTGAAACAAGGCCTCCAGGTCCTGGCTGCCCGGTTCCACATAGGCCATCAGGATGGTGGAATCGGGGCTGTTGCGCGGGCCGGCGGCGCGTTTGCGGTGGTTGTCTAAAAATCCCGGATTTTCATTTTGTAGGCGTGCGATGTCACTTGCCGTCGGCGCGGGCAGGCGTGGATGCTCGCGGCGGAAATTCGGCAGCGTGACGGCGGGCAGGGCTTGGGGCGTCGCATAGTCATGCTTGATCCCGGCCACGAACATAGCCTCCGAATCGGCCGATTGCTGCATCAGGGTCAGGCCGAAAGCGCCCAAGATCAGCAGGATAACGCCGACGCTGAGCAGCGCCTTGCGCGGGAAGTGTCGCGGCAGTGGCAGCGGCGCTTGCGCGTCGCCGGCTGAGTGCGCCGGGGCGCGGGCGCAGTCCGCCAGCCATTGACACAGGCGCAGGCCCAGCCAGGCCGCTACCAGGCCGATAAGGATGTTGGTCGGGTCGGGGTGGGCGCGGGGGATGAACAGCTTGCCCGCTTCAATGACACCGGCGACAATCGCGGTACTCAGCAGCAGGCCGAACACGGGCGGGCGGCGCAGCGGGGTGGCGCCGCTGGCGTGCCAGAGCCAAAAGCCGACGCCCAGCGGCAGATAAATCGCGCTCTGGGCCAGCAGGCTGGCCACCGCCTGGGTCTCCGAAGTGAAGTAGTGATAATAAAACGGCAGATAGCGCTGCTGATCCAGATTGCTGCGCAGCGTTTCAAAGTCGCCCCAGTCGATGCTGGCCCAGCTGTTTAACAGCGCCGCGAGAGCGAAATAGGGAATCAGCGCCAGCAGCAGCGCCGGTCTGAGCCGGTGGGCATGGCGTTGCGCCAGCCGGGGTGAGGGGATGTAGCGCAACCAGGCGCCGAGGCTGATGCCGACCGCCTTGGCCAGGGCGCCGCTGACGGTGCTGACACCGGAGGCGATCAGAAACTGGGCGGCCTCGAGGCAGGCGCCGATGCCGGCGGCGATGGCGAAATTCGCTCCATGGCGCCCGGCGCGGCGTGGCACCAGGCGCACCAGCAGCAGGCCCAGCGGCAGCGCCGCCACGGCCTCGGCCAGCCACTGGCTGGCGCACTGAATGGGCGCGCCGCAGTAGTCGATGCCCCAGCCATAATTGCCCTCCAGCAGCTTCCATTGCAGGTCCGACAGGGAGATCACAAAGTCATAGGGAAACAAAGCCAGCCCCAGATAGGCGAGCGCGTACAGCGTCAGGCCCGCCGTCAAGGCGCCGGGGCCGGGACGCAGCACGGCCGTGGTCAGCCCGGCGAGACGGGAGTGGCTCGCCGACCACACTATCAAGCCCAGCGCGGTGCCGATGGTTTCCGCAATCAGGTCATTGAGTGATACGGTACGGGGGGCGAAAAAGATCTGCGTGAACTCCACGCCCAGCGCCATCGCCACGCCCAGCGCCACCGTGAAAAAGATTGCCAGGCTGCGCGGCAGCCAACGCAGTTGATTCAGCCAGGTGGCGCCCAGATAGGCGAGGGGGATGTAGAGCAGGATATTGGCGATCCAGTCGGCGCGCGACACCACGCCCAGGTCCAGATAGGGGATGTGGCGGAATTTTTCGATGGCCTCGGCCAAGCCATGCGGCCGCAGCTCGAAGGGTAACAGACTGCCGTAGACGATCAACGCCGCCCAGGTGAGCCAGAACAGGAAATAGCGGCTTGCGTTGTGTGTGGTCATCGGACGGCTCGGCTTGGCGTATCGGGCTGCGACACAGGCGTTTGGGCTATTATATCCGGCATCGAGCATGACCCAAGCGATTCCGGGAAGGGTGAGACAATGAAACCGATATCAAGAAACAGGTGCTACCTGCTGCTGTGCTGCGTGATTTATTCTCCTTTTCTGTTGGGCGCGGATTATTCGGCCATCATCGCCAAGGTGAAGCCGGGCGTGGTGGCGCTGGGCAATTACCAGCCCCTGCGCCAGACGGCGGTGATCTTTATCGGCACCGCCTTCGTCGTCGCCGACGGCCGTCATGCCATCACCAACGCCCATAACATTCCCCCCTTGCTCGACCCGGACAAGAAGGAAAGCCTGGTGCTGGTCGTGCCAGATGAAGAACGCCGCGAGGTGCGCATGGCAACCGTGATACGGAAGGATCAGGCGCACGACCTGGCCCTGCTCAAGTTCTCCGACGCGCCGCTGACACCGCTGGCGCTGGGCGATGACGCGACGGTAAAGGAGGGACGGGACTACCTGATCAGCGGTTTTCCCATCGGCTCCGTGCTCGGTTATCACGTGGTGACCCACAAGGCCATGGTCTCGGCCATCACCCCGGCGGTGCAGCCGGCCTACAACTCCAAACAGCTCAACCCGCGCCTGCTCAAGCGCATGGCCACCCAGTACGAGGTATTTCAGCTCGACGCCGTGGCCTACCCGGGCAACAGCGGCAGTCCGCTGTACGATCCTGAAACCGGGGAGGTGGTCGGCGTGCTCAACAGCGTCTTCGTCAAGGAAACCAAGGAAAATGCCCTGCAAAGCCCCAGCGGTATCTCTTATGCCATCCCGGTACGCTTCGCCAGGCGGCTGTTGCAGGAGGCCGGGCTGTACGCCGAATAGTCGGCTGATGGCAACAATCATTTGACCTAGACCTTTGAGGTTGATATAAAAAGTCGGTCTTTTGTTAAAAGGCTTTGGGGGGAAAATAATCCTAGTCAGCTAGGGGGGGAGTAAAAATGAAGTTAGTAACGCGCAACATGCGTTTGATGGTGGCGGCCGCCGCCATCTGCGGTTTTAGCGTCGCCGCCCAGGCGGCGAACATCGGCGATCCGGCCGCCGGTGAGGCCAAGGCCGGTCTCTGCGGCGGTTGTCACGGCTTTGACGGCAACAGTGAAGATGCCACCTATCCGCGTCTGGCCGGTTAGTACGCCGGCTACATCGTCAAGCAGGTCAAGGACTTCCAGAGCGGTCACCGCGCCAATAACGACACCATGGCGGGGATGGCGGTGATGGTCGGCTCGGATCAGGATGCCAAGGACATCGGTGCCTTCTTTTCCGGACAGAAGATGAAGGGGGCCCTGACCAAACCCAACAAGGAGCTGCTGGCCAAGGGCGAAAAACTGTTCCGTCAGGGTAACCCCAGCACCGGCGTCTACGGTTGCGTTAACTGCCACGGTGAGAAGGGTAAAGGCAAGGCGGAAAACATATCCGTCTTTCCGGTCATCGGCGGGCAGCACCGCGATTATCTGATCAAACAGCTGAAGGAGTTCCGCGATGGTAAGCGCGGCAACGACCCGGCCGGCATGATGAGCGGCATCGCCGAAAAGCTGACCGATCAGGAAATCGAGGCCGTGGCGGAGTATCTGTCGGCACAGCTCTAACAATAACGATATTGTCGTCTCACTGTAAGGCGGACCGAGGTCCGCCTTTTTTGTGGTGCGCCAGGCATGCCGCACCCTTGAACCGTCTCGCTACGAACGGTGGTGAAAAATGCGGGCTAGCCGAACGGCAAGGGTGTCCATCGCGAGGTGGAATGTGAAGGAAGCCGCAGGCCCTAGCCCGACGAACAGGAATCGCCTGAGGCGGTCACCCCGGGAAGTCTGGTTTTCTGCCTCTGTGCTACTCACCTCGCGAGGGGTGGGGATGGAGAGCCGGAACTCAGCAGAGGCCATAGTCGGTGCGTGGCCCGACATGTAGCGATCCCCGGGATTTTTTGCCGTCGGGGTATTCACAACACCGGAGTATTTGACGCACAATTGCTTGGCTACACGGACCGGCCGAAGCGTATGCACTTCAAGGTTGAATCCGCGTGTTCAGGGATTTTAACCAAAATGTAGCTATGCAATTCTAGCCGTATTTCTACGCGGCACTTTTTCCGGATCACAGGTGATCGCACGGTAGATCTCGACGCGATCACCGTCTTTCACTTCGGAGGTCAAAGCGGTAATCTTGCCGAAAATGCCGACCTTTTGTCTGGTTAGATCGATATGGGGAAAGCGGTCGAGCACGCCGGATTGTTCGATGGCGTCCTGTACGGTGCTGCCGTCTTCCAGTTCCATCTTTAACCAGACTTGTTGATGCGCTTCAGCGTAGGCGATTCCAACTTGCATCGATTCCTCCTAGTGGCTGTGGCCTTTAGCAGGCGTGGGGATGGGCGGCAGATTGTCTTCTTCATCGCGGCGGATATGGGCGTCGATTACCCGTTTGCCGGCCAGGATAAAGCCGAGGGCGATGAAGGCGCCCGGCGGCAGGATCATGAGCAGGAAACCGCCATATTCAGGGATCAGCGTCAATTCCATGAAGGAGAAGGCCTCCCCCAACAACAGCGGCGCATTGGCGAACAGGGTGCCGCTGCCGAGTATTTCGCGCGTTGCGCCCACCGCCACCAGGGCGACAGTGAAGCCGATGCCCATGAAGAAACCGTCGGCCACCGCCTTGCCCAGCGGCTGTTGCGAGGCGAAGGACTCCACCCGGCCGAGGATGGCACAGTTGGTGACGATCAACGGAATAAACAGCCCCAGCACCTTGTGCAGTTCGTGCATCCAGGCGTTCATGATCATCTCCACCAGGGTGACGATGGTGGCGATCAGCAGCACGAACACCGGCAGGCGTACCTCCTTGGTGATGAAGTCGCGCAACATCGAGACCACCAGGCTGGCCGTGACCATCACCGCCAGCGAGGCCATGCCCATCCCCAGACCGTTGGTGGCGGTGCTGGTGACGGCCAGCAGCGGGCAGAGTGCCAGCATCTGGGCGAAGACCACGTTGTTGTCCCAGATGCCGTCACGGATGATGGTTTTGAATTTGATATCAGCCACTTCTCTTTACCTCGCCGATCGCCGATTCGGGACCGGGGTCGTAAGTCAGCAGGCGTTGTTTGTGTTGCGTGAAAAACTGCATGCCGCCCTTGACCGCCTTGACGATGGCGCGCGGCGTGATGGTGGCGCCGGTGAACTGGTCAAACCGGCCGCCGTCTTTTTTCACCGCCCACTGCCGGATGTTGTCGTCGGTCAGTTGCATGCCTTTGAAGCTGTGAATCCAACCAGAGCGTGCCGCCTCCATCTTGTCGCCCAGGCCGGGCGTCTCGGTATGGGAGACCACCCGCACCCCCAACAGGGCGCCGCTGCTGTCCACCGCCATGATCATGGTGATGAGACCTGAGTAGCCGGGTTCGGCCACCTGGAAGGCGACGGCGCTCACCTGGTCATTCAGCCGCGCCTGAAAGACCTCCCTGCCATCCAGTTCAAACTTGTCCTGCAGCAGATCGTTATCGTGCAGCGCCGCGGGCACCACTTCGCTCAACATCTGATGCACATCTTCGGCATGACGCAGGGCGATGGTGTCCCGGGTGCTGATGTTGCCCAGCACCAACAGGGCGCTGGCGATCAGGGCCGTGGCACCTACCAGCATGCCGTGATAGCCGGTGCGCTGGCGGTAACTGGGCGTGGTCACGGTTGTCTTGCCGAGACTCATGAGCGCTCCTCCCCGGCGCGTTTTTCCACCGGCAACGGTTGCCCCTTGCGGGTGCGGCCGTAGATGCGCGGCCGCTGGTAATGGTCGATCAGCGGGGTAAAGCTGTTCATTAGAAGCACGGCAAAGGCCACTGCTTCGGGATAGCTGCCCCAGGTGCGGATGATGAACACCAGCAGGCCGCAACCGATGCCGAAGACGATCTGGCCCTTGGCGGTATTGGGCGAGGTGACCGGATCGGTGATGATGAAAAAGGCCGCCAGTATCAAGGCGCCGTTGAGCAGGTGGAACTGCGGCGGGGCATAGAGATCCGGATTGGCCTGATGCAACAGGGCGGCCGCCGCGGCGACGGTGGCGAGCATGGCGACCGGCGCATGCCAGCTGATGATGCGTTTAATGAGCAGGAAAATTCCGCCGAGCAGAATCAGCAACGCCGAGCTTTCACCCATACTGCCGGCGGTATGTCCCAACAGCGACGCCTGCCAGTCCGGCGTATCGGCCATGATGGTCTCGACTGTGCGATTCAGGGTCAGCTCGGTTTTGACATGGCCCAGCGGCGAGGCGGTGCTGATACTGTCCCAGTCCACCGAACCGTTGTCGAAGGTGACGTTAAGACCGGCCATGAACCCCGGATCCTGCGCCGAAAACATGGGCGCGGGATTGACCCAGGTGGTCATCTGCACCGGAAACGAGATGAGGATGATTACCCGCGCCAGCATGGCCGGGTTGAAGACGTTCTGTCCCAGGCCGCCGAATATCTGCTTGCCCAGCAGGATGGCGCAGATCGCACCCACCACTGCGATCCACCACGGTGCCCAGGGCGGCAGGGTCAGCGCCAGCAGCCAGGCGGTGAGCATGCCGGAGCCGTCGCCCAGTCCCTGCTTCAGCGGCCGCCGGCCGATAGATAAACAGAGTGCCTCCACCAGCAGGGCGCTGACGATGGTGACCGCGAACAGGTTCAGCGCCGGCCAGCCGTAAAGATAGATACCATAGGCGGTGGCCGGTGTCAGGGCCAGCATCACGGTGAACATGATCCGTTGAATGGAGACCGGCGCGTGGGTGTGCGGGCCGCTGACGGGTGCCAGTCGACTCATGATCCCGTTGCTTCCTGTTGTTGCTTAGCCGCTACTTCTCGCGCCTTCTTCGCCGCAAGCGCCTTGGCACGTGCAGCCGCCTTCTGTTTCTCGATCTCCGCCATCCTTGTCTGGCGCTGTCTGGCCAGTTCGGCGGTATATTGCTGTTGTTCTTTCGCCTTCTGACGCGCCACCAGTTCGCCTTTGGCGTAGTTGAAAAAGTGCACCAGTGGAATGTTGGAGGGGCAGACATAGGCGCAGGAGCCGCAGCTGATGCAGTCCTTGACGCCGTACACCACGGCGCGGTCGAAATTGCCGGCCCTGATGTTGGCGGCCATCTCCAGCGGCACCAAGCCGCAGGGACAGGCGCCCACACAACGGCTGCAACGGATGCAGGCGTGCTGTTCATTCATCTTCAATTCGTCTTTGGTGAGGGCGACGATACCATTGCTGCCCTTGATGACGGGCACGTCCAGGCCGGGGATCACCAGTCCCATCAATGGACCGCCCATCAATACCCTTTCCGGTTGTTGTTTCAGGCCGCCGCAGCAGCGGATCAGATCAGCCACCGGCGTACCGAAAGGCACTTCAAGATTGCGCGGTTGACTCACCGCGCCGCCGCTGACGGTGACGATGCGCGACACCAGCGGTTTACCTTCGAAAATCGCTTCATAGACCGCATAGGCGGTGCCCACGTTGTGCACCATGATGCCAATGTCGGCCGCCAGTTTTCCGGCCGGGATCTCCTTGCCGGTGACGGTGTAGACCAGATGTTTTTCCGAACCCATGGGGTAGCGGGTCGGCACTTTCAGAACCTTCAATTCGGGATGGCCTTCGGCCGCCTCCGTCATGATCTTCAGCGCCTCGGGCTTGTTGTCCTCAATGGCGATGATGGCTTCCGAGGCGGACAGGCCCAGCATCATGATGCGAATACCATCGATCAGCTTGCCGGTGCGCTCCCGCATCAGGCGGTCGTCGGCGGTGAGATAGGGTTCGCACTCGGCGCCGTTGATGATCAGCGTCTTGACCCGCTGTTTCAGTCCCAGGTTGAACTTCAATGCCGACGGAAAGGTGGCGCCGCCCAGCCCGACGATGCCCGCGTCGGCGATGCGCTGGGCGATCACCTTTTCCGACAGACGGAACGGTTCGTCTTCACCCTTGAGTTCGATCCACCGGTCGCGGCCGTCGGTCTCGATGACGATGCACTCCACCGGCAGGCCCGACGGGTGGGGGGCCTGATGTTCGCGGATGGCGACCACGGTGCCGGAGCTGGGGGCGTGCACTGCGGCCGAGACATTACCCACGCTGGCCGCGATCAGTTCACCTTTTAATACCTGTTGGCCGATGCCGACCACCGGCCTGGCCGGTGCCCCAATGTGCTGTTGCAAGGGCACATAAAGCCGCGCCGGCAAGGGCAGCGATTGGATCGCTTCGCGGGTGGTGGGTGTCTTGTTACCCTCCGGATGGACGCCGCCTTTGAAACGAAAAAACTTCATGGCTGTCCTTATACCGCCGCCGGGACAGTTTCTGGCCGTTGAGGCCTGGGCCAGCGCCAGTTGCTCAGGGTTTCGGGAATCTCCCGCAGTTCGAGGCACTCGGTAGGACAGATATCCACACAGGCACCACAACCGGTGCAGGCACTGCTGATAACGGTGTGAACCATCTTCGGTGCGCCGACGATGGCGTCTGTGGGGCAGGCCTTGAAACAACGCGTGCAGCCGACGCAGGTCGCATCGCGAACAAAGGCCAGCATGGGCCCTTTGTCTTCCATGTCGGAGAGGTCGGCCGTCACGCCCAGCCTGGCGGCCAGTTGTTCGGCCAGGGCACGACCACCGGGCGGACAGAGCGTCACCAGTGCCTCACCCTTTGCGAGCGCCTCGGCCGCGGGAGTGCAGCCGGCATAACCACACTGACCACAGTTGGAGGAAGGCAACATGGCCTCGATCTCATCCACCAGCGGGTCTTTCTCGACCTTGAATCGCTGGGCGACAAAACCGAGTGAAAAGCCGATGCTCAAACCCAGGACAGTCAAACTCACGATAGCGGCAATCATTCTGGAATTCCCTCCCGTTTACGGACTCAGCAGTCCGGCAAAACCCATAAATGCCAACGACATGGCCCCGGCGACGATGAAAGCGATGGGCGTGCCGGCGAAGGCGGCTGGCACGTTGGCCAGGGCCAGGCGTTCACGCAGTCCGGCGAACATCACCATGGTCAGGGTGAAGCCCAGCGCCGAACCTATACCGTAGGCGATGCTTTCAAGAAAGCTGTTCTGCTCCTGGATGTTGAGCAGCGCCACACCCAGCACGGCGCAGTTGGTGGTGATCAGGGGCAGGAATACGCCGAGCGATTGATACAGTGCCGGGCTGGTCTTCTGCACCGTTATTTCGGTGAGCTGTACCACGGCGGCGATCACCAGAATGAACGACAGGATGCGCAGGAAGCCGATGCCCAACGGCGCGAGCAGATAGTGTTCCAGCAGCCAGCTGGCGGTGGCGGCCAGGGTCAGCACGAAGGTGGTAGCCAGGCCCATGCCCAGGGCCTGGTCGAGTTTGTTGGAGACGCCCAGGAACGGGCATAGACCCAGAAACTTGGTCAGCACCACGTTATTCACAAAGGCTGTGCTCAGCAGAATCACCACAAACTCGGTCATCCGGAGATGCTCCAATCATGTCCAATTCGATGACAGCGATGCAGCTTGTATGCCAACCCAAAATCCGCGCCCTCAAAACGCGCACAAGTGCGGAACGCGCCTGAGTTTTGTACAGTTTGGGCTGTTTTGGTGGGTGGCGCCGGGCATGTCGGGTTGTTGTTTTTATGTCGGGCTCGCCGCGCAAATTGTCGGAAAAGCTACAAACAACACGGCCTTATAAATAGCTGACGGGCCTTGTGCGGCAACTGTTTACGGCAATAACCCAAAACCGGGAACGGATATTGCAGAACCAAAGGGTATGGGCTTATTGAAGAGAACCGGATATGGCCGTGAGTGAAGCAACAATCGACACCGAAAACTGGGTGGAAACGCTGCGCAGTTTTCTCGCGCAGTCGCCGGACAGCCTGCCGGCGGATATACACTCCCTGCTCAGCGAGGCCATTGACGGCAGCCACACCTCGCTGCCGCCGCGGGTCTTTTACGAGGCCGTGCAACAGTCGGCGGTAGCCATCTCCATCACCGACATCGAGGCCAACATCCTCTACGCCAATCCGGCCTTTACCCGCATCACCGGCTATACGCCCGATGAGGTGATCGGCAATAACGAATCCATCCTGTCGGACAAACGGACGCCCGCACAGATCTATGAAAACCTCTGGTCCACCCTGCTGGGCAAACGACCCTGGTCGGATACGCTGGTCAATCGGCGCAAGGATGGTGAGCGTTACGTCGCCTCGCTCACCATCGCGCCGGTGCTCAATCACCAGGGCGAGATTACCCATTACCTGGGCATGCATCGTGACGTGACCGAAGAACACCGCTTGGCCCGCGAGGTGAGAAACAATCGCGAATTGATCGAGTCGGTGGTTGAGGCCGCCCCGGTGGTCATCGCCTTGCTGGATGAAACGGGCAAGGTGGTGCGCCAGAACA